>JAUYGP010000564.1 GCA_030690515.1 Giesbergeria sp. | reverse complement strand
CATCACCACCAGTGACATGGCGGCGTTCTCGCTCAGGCAGCGGGTAAATTCTGCGCGCTCCAACTGCAGCACGTCCGTCTGCACCTCGGCCCGCACGGTCGCGCAATGGGGTTCGTTGTCGATGATGCTCATCTCGCCCAGGTAGTCGCCCTGCACCAGCGTCGCCAAAATCACCTCACGCCCCCGGTTGTCGGCGGCCGTCACTCGGGCGCGCCCGGTCAACAGCAGGTACAGCGCATCAGACTTCTGGCCCTGTTCCACCAGCGCCTCGCCGCGCTTGAAGCGCCGCTTGACCACTGCGCTGCCAATGGCCTCGGCCTGTGCCACCGTCAAACGGGAGAACAGGGGAACACGGCGCAACAGATCCAGGTTCGACAACATCGCCATAGCAACATCTCCTTGCAAGAAACCGCCGGCACGCACGGCCATTGGTTTTTTCAATCTCCGTGACAAAAATGGGATTTGGGTGCAAATAGCGGCACTTGGTTGATACTTGGGACTTCATCCCCCAAATGGGCTGACCCTCTCTTCTTTCATGCGCCTTGGGCGCACAAACACGAGCTTTTACCATGTCCACCCCTCAACACGCCAAAGTTCTCATCCTCGGTTCCGGCCCTGCGGGCTATACCGCAGCCATCTACGCGGCCCGCGCCAATCTGAACCCGGTGCTGATCACCGGCATGGCCCAAGGCGGACAACTCACCACCACCACCGAGGTGGACAACTGGCCCGCCGACGTGCATGGCGTGCAGGGCCCAGCGCTGATGCAGCGTTTTCTGGAGCACGCCGAGCGCTTCAAGACGCAAATCATCTTCGACCACATCAACAAGGTTGATTTCAGCCAGCGCCCCTTCACCCTGACCGGCGACAGCGGCCAATACACCTGCGACGCCCTCATCATCGCCACAGGCGCATCGGCCAAGTACCTGGGACTGCCGTCCGAAGAAGCCTTCATGGGCAAAGGCGTTTCGGGCTGCGCCACCTGCGACGGCTTCTTCTACCGGGACCAGGATGTGTGCGTAATCGGCGGCGGAAATACCGCCGTCGAAGAGGCCCTGTACCTGTCCAACATCGCCAGCAAGGTCACGCTGGTGCACCGGCGCGACAAGTTCACGGCCGAGCCCATCCTGGTGGACCACATGATGGAGAAGGTAGCCGCAGGCAAGATCGTGCTCAAAACCTTCCACACCCTGGATGAAGTGCTGGGCGACAGCTCCGGCGTGACCGGCATCCGCATCAAGCATGTGCAGGACGGCTCGACGCAGGACATCGCCCTGCAGGGCTGCTTCATCGCCATCGGCCATGCGCCCAACACCGACATCTTCCAGGGCCAACTGGACATGGAAGGCGGCTACATCGTCACGCGCGGCGGCCTCAAGGGCTTTGCCACACAGACCTCGGTGCCCGGCATTTTTGCTGCGGGCGACGTGCAAGACCACGTATACCGCCAAGCCATCACCAGCGCAGGCACGGGCTGCATGGCGGCGCTGGACGCGCAGCGCTACTTGGACCAGGGCGCTGCCGCCTGAGACCAGGCTATAATCCATGGCTTTGCTAAAACTGGCTGCGCATTGCGGTGTGCGGCCAGGGCCCTGAGGGCCACCAGCAATCGGGTTACCGCCACCCTTTCTGGCGAGGTGAGGCTGCAAGCATGCCGCGGTTTTTAACTGCCGCAGGTCCCTTGCAAGCAGCCGTTATACATATCGGAGTGTCCTCATGGCACGCGTCTGCGAAGTAACGGGCAAGAAGCCCATGGTCGGGAACAATG
>JAUYGP010000562.1 GCA_030690515.1 Giesbergeria sp. | reverse complement strand
GACGGGCCGATAAAGGCTTACTACCGGAGTTTTCTGCCATGGACGTCGCCCTTTCCAACGCCATCATCAACACCGCCACCAACATGGCCAGCGCCAAAACGTCGGACGCGGTGAACATCACCATGCTGAAAAAGGCGCTGGACATGCAGCAAGCCACAGCCACCACCATGATCGACGCTATGGTGCAGGCCATGCCCCAGCCCCCGCTGGCCACCTCGGGCGCGCTGGGTACACAGGTCAACACCTTTGCCTGAACACCTATCGGTGCCCATTCCACTGACGATCGGGTACGGCGTCACCGTAGCTCCATACACCAGTAAAGCCTGAAAAATCGGAGTTAAAGCGGAAAACCAGGCGGCCCTCGCCATTGGACTGCGTCCAACGCCCGGTCAGCGTGTTGCCACTGAGCGTACCCTCCACACGGCCATCCTTGTGTGTGTAGGTGCCCGAAACCCGGTTGCCACTGCGTCGCATCGTCAGTGACCCAAAGTCCGACTGGTAGGGTCCAAACACATCAGGCGCGGCACTTGGTGCAGGATCGGGGCGAGCCACTGGCGGCGGAACGGGGCGCGAAACGGGCGGCGGCAGTGCCACCACCGAATCACCTCCACCGGCCGAGTCCTCCAGATCCATACACACAGCACCACACGCCTGCGTTTCCCCTCCGTCAGTATCCTTGGCAATCAAAAACCAGGATTTTGGAGAACCACCAACGGCGCAGTAACTGTCAAAGCCGCCGCTGTGAACAGACGAAAGCGCACAAAAACTGTGGCTACCCATTTGTACTCGCTTCTCTCCACACCCTTGGCACTCAGCGTTATACGAGCTGATTCGGGGTGCGGCAGAAACACCTCCAGCCCACAAAACCAAAACCATCAAAGACAATGATCGCAGCATGAAAAGTTCTTTCTGAAACAAGACGTAAACCAGTCTACCGCTGGCCCCTGGCTCAGAAAGCGAAAGATATAGGCCTCTAGCTCAAAAGCAACGGCGTGTTAGTATTACAAACGTAATAACATCGCGAGGCACTCCATGCATACGCTCAAACTCACCCAGATCGGCAATTCCGTGGGCGCGGTGTTCCCGCGTGAACTGCTCAACCAGTTGCAGTTGGAGAAGGGTGACCAGTTCTACGTGACCGAAACCCCCGACGGCCTGCGGATCACCAAGCACAATCCCGAATTCTCCGAGCAAATGCAGGCCGCGCGCGACATCATGAAAAACCGGCGTGCCGTGCTGCACGAGCTGGCCAAATGAGCACCTGGGTCTGGATCCAGCGCGAAGTCATCGTTGCGATCCACGAAATGCAACTGGCCGAGCATGGTGGCCTGGATGGCGTGCGCGATGCCGGGCTGCTCGATTCTGCTCTGGGTCGCCCGAAAAATCTGGCCCTCTATGGCACGCCAGACGTTGCAGCGCTGGCTGCAGCCTACGGCTGGGGCATCTCGCGCAACCACCCTTTTCTTGACGGCAACAAGCGCACCGGCTTTGTTGCGGCAGAGTTGTTTTTGGGCCTGAACGGCTACGCACTCACCGCCGACGACGCCCAGTGCGTGATCACCATGCTCAGCCTCGCCGCAGGCGACCTGGCCGAAGACGACTTCGCCGCCTGGCTGCGCCAGCACGCCCAGCGTCGCGCCAAATAGGCGCCCTGCCCCCCGCTATCATCCCGGGCATGGGAGCCCACAACACCGCCACAGGCGCCAGCGCGCCGGTAGACAGCGCCGCCGCGCAAGACTTCATTGCCCGCTGGAGCGGCACCACCGCCAGCGAACTGGCCACCGCACAAAGCTTTGTCATCGACCTGTGCGCGCTGCTGGGCATGGCCAAGCCCCACCCCACGCCCGAGCAGGACTACATGTTCGAGCGCCCCGTCACCTTCACCCATGGCGACGGCAGCACCAGCGCGGGGCGCATCGACTGCTACCGGCGCGGCCACTTTGTACTGGAGGCCAAAAAGCTCAAGGCCGGCAGCCACACCAAAGGTTTTGACGACGGCCTGCTGCGCGCCCGCAGCCAGGGCGAAGCCTATGCCCGCGCCCTGCCCGCACACGAGGGCCGTCCGCCCTTCGTGCTGGTGGTCGATGTAGGCACCGTGATCGAGGTGTACGCCGAGTTCAGCAAAACCGGTGGCACCTACACCCCCTACCCCGACCCGCGCAGCCACCGCCTGCAGTTGGCCGACCTAGCCCGCCCCGAGGTGCAAGACCGCCTGCGCCGCATCTGGCAAGACCCCGACAGCCTGAACCCCGCACGCATCAGCGCGCAAGTGACGCGCGACGTGGCCGCACTGCTGGCCCAACTGGCCAAGTCGCTGGAAAACGGCGGCAATGGCGCTGAAAAATACAAGCAAAATCAGCCTCAAACGCCCATCAGCAAAGCGCGAGTAGCTCCTGAAACAGTAGCAGCCTACCTCACCCGCTGCCTCTTTTCCATGTTTGCCGAAGACGTTGAGCTGCTGCCCAAAGGCAGCTTTCAGGGCCTGCTGCAAACCCACCGCGACGACCCGGCCACGCTGCAGCACATGCTGCGCATTCTGTGGGCCGACATGGACCGGGGCGGCTTTTGCGCCGCGCTGGCCAAAGAAGTGCTGCACTTCAACGGCAAACTGTTCAAGGGCGCAGAGCAAGACGGCTACAGCCTGCGGCTCACGCCCGAACAGATCGACCTGCTGATAGCCGCCGCAAAGTGCAACTGGCGCGAGGTCGAGCCCGCCATCTTCGGCACCCTGCTGGAGCGTGCCCTCGACCCCACCGAGCGCCACGCCCTGGGCGCGCACTACACACCCCGCGCCTATGTCGAGCGCCTGGTGCTGCCCACCGTCATCGAGCCCCTGCGCGCAGACTGGGCCAACGCCCAGGCCGCCGCCCTGGTGCTGGCGCACGAAGCCGCCGCACTGCAAGGCAAGGCGATGGAGGCCAAGCTGGCCGAGGCCCGCGCCGAGGTCAAAAAGTTTCACCACCAGCTGTGCACCACCCGCGTGCTCGACCCCGCCTGCGGCAGCG
>JAUYGP010000557.1 GCA_030690515.1 Giesbergeria sp. | reverse complement strand
CCGTCGAGTATCTCCAAGCGCGTGAAGGTGGATATTCCGATCGTCGGCGATGTCAAGGACGTGCTGACCGAGCTGATTTCCATGATCCGCGAGACACCCACGCGGGTGGAGGCTGGTGCCCTGGCCGCATGGTGGGACACTATAGAAGCCTGGCGCGAGCGCGATTGCCTGAAATACAGCATGGGTAGCACGGACGTCATCAAACCGCAGTATGTCGTGGAGACGCTGTGGAACATGACCAAGGACGCCGATACCTATGTCACATCTGACGTGGGCCAGCACCAGATGTGGGCCGCGCAGTACTAACGTTTTGATGTGCCGCGCCGCTGGATCAACTCGGGCGGTTTGGGCACCATGGGCGTGGGCATTCCCTACGCCATGGGTATCAAGCTGGCCAAGCCCCAGAGCGAAGTGTTCTGTATCACGGGCGAAGGCTCGGTGCAGATGAACATCCAGGAATTGTCTACCTGTCTTCAGTACAACACGCCAATCAAGATTTGCGCGCTGAACAACCGCTACCTGGGCATGGTGCGCCAATGGCAGGAGATCGAATACTCGGGCCGCTACAGCCACAGCTACATGGATGCGCTGCCCAACTTTGTGAAGCTGGCCGAGGCCTATGGTCATGTCGGCATGTTGATCGAGCACCCCAAGGATGTAGAGCCCGCACTGCGCGAGGCGCGCAAGCTCAAGGATCGCACCGTGTTCATGGACTTCCGCACCGACCCCACCGAGAACGTATTCCCGATGATCCAGGCCGGAAAGGGCCTGACCGAGATGCTTCTGGGGTCGGAAGATCTTTGAACATAATTGGCCTCTAGCGCTCGTCCAGTAAGCGCTGGTAGCTATCATTTTTGTAATTTTCGACGAATCTATTGCCTGCCAAGTCTGGCGCTTACCGGCGCCAGGGGAGGGCAGCAAAAAGAGGAATCTGCACCATGAAACATATCATTGCCGTATTGCTGGAGAACGAGCCCGGCGCTCTTTCCCGCGTGGTGGGCCTTTTCTCGGCCCGTGGCTACAACATCGAGTCGCTCACCGTGGCACCGACCGAGGACGCGTCGCTGTCGCGCATGACGCTGGTTACCACCGGCTCGGACGACGTGATCGAACAGATCACCAAGCACCTGAACCGCCTCATTGAGGTCGTCAAGGTGGTTGATCTCACCGAAGGTGCCTATACCGAGCGCGAGCTCATGATGGTGAAGGTGCGCGCTGTGGGCAAAGAGCGCGAGGAGATGAAACGCATGGCCGACATCTTCCGTGGCCGCATCATCGATGTGACCGAGAAAAGCTACACCATCGAGTTAACGGGCGACCAGACCAAGAACGAAGCTTTCCTGCAGGCCATCGACCGCACCGCCATTCTGGAGACCGTGCGGACGGGGGCCAGCGGCATTGGCCGAGGTGAGCGCATCCTGCGCGTGTAACGGATGGGCCTTCGACCGGCTAGCGTCGTTGGGGAGCTTTGCCGTGCAACAGCACTGTCTGCGGTTCCCCGCCTAGCCATCCGGCCGAATCCCAATCCGATGTAAGACAATTCCATTTTTCAGTTTTAACCCCTTACGAATTTCAACCGGAGCGACCATGAAAGTTTTCTACGACAAAGACTGTGACCTGAGCCTCATCAAGGGCAAGACCGTGGCCATCATCGGCTATGGCTCGCAAGGTCACGCCCATGCACAAAACCTGAACGACAGCGGCGTGAAGGTCGTGGTCGGCCTGCGCAAGGGCGGTGCATCGTGGGACAAGGTCGGTAAGGCCGGTCTGAAGGTGGCTGAAGTCAACGAAGCCGTCGCATCTGCCGACGTTGTAATGATTTTGCTGCCTGATGAGAACATTGCCAGCGTCTACAGCGAAATCGAGCCACACTTGAAAAAGGGCGCCTCCCTGGCTTTTGCCCATGGCTTCAATGTGCACTACAACCAGGTCGTGCCCCGCGCTGATCTGGACGTGTGGATGGTCGCGCCCAAGGCCCCTGGCCACACCGTGCGCAACACCTACACCCAGGGCGGCGGCGTGCCCCACCTAGTGGCCGTGCACCAGGACAAGTCCGGCAAGGCCCGTGATCTGGCCCTGTCGTATGCCATGGCCAATGGTGGCGGCAAGGCTGGCATCATCGAGACCAACTTCAAGGAAGAGACCGAGACCGACCTGTTCGGCGAGCAGGCCGTGCTGTGCGGCGGCGCGGTTGAGCTGATCAAGATGGGTTATGAAACCCTGGTCGAGGCTGGCTACGCCCCTGAAATGGCCTACTTTGAGTGCCTGCACGAACTCAAGCTCATCGTGGACCTGATCTATGAAGGCGGCATCGCCAACATGAACTACTCGATCTCGAACAACGCCGAGTTTGGTGAGTACGTGACCGGCCCCGAAGTGATTAACGAGCAATCGCGCGCCGCCATGCGCAATGCCTTGAAGCGCATCCAGAACGGCGACTACGCCAAGATGTTCATTCAGGAAGGTCGCCTGAACTACCCGAGCATGACGGCCCGTCGCCGCAATACGGCCGACCACAGCATCGAAGTGGTGGGTGCCCAGTTGCGCGCCATGATGCCTTGGATCGCCAAGAACAAGCTGGTCGACCAGACCCGCAACTGAGCACGCTGCCACGGCAGCCGTTCGCTCAAAGGCCACTTCGGTGGCCTTTGTTTTGGGTGAAGCACCCCACCTGCCGTGTTTAGCCGCGGCTACACTGCAGCGTTCTGCGATCTATTTTTACTACCGATTTGATAGCTGCTTGCGCTTTATGAGTAAGCGCTGGAGACATATTTGATGCATGACGGAGAAGAATCCCCTACTGACCAGGGCGTGGTGCTACGCAAACGGCGCAAGGGCATCTACATCCTGCCCAACTTGTTCACGCTCGCCGCGCTCTTTGGCGGGTTCTATTCCATAGTTATGGCCATCAACGGGCGGTTCGACCAGGCCGCCATCGGGGTTTTTTGCGCCATGGTGCTGGACAGCCTGGATGGCCGCATCGCCCGCATGACCAACACGCAGAGTGCGTTTGGCGAGCAGATGGACTCGCTTTCGGACATGGTGTCGTTCGGGGCTGCGCCGGCCTTGATCGCCTATGTCTGGGCGCTCCACGGCCTGGGCCGGTGGGGGTGGATCGCCTCGTTTGTCTATTGCGCCTGCGCTGCATTGCGTTTGGCACGTTTCAACGTCAACACGGCTGTGGTCGATAAACGCTACTTCCAGGGTTTGCCGTCACCGGCCGCCGCCGCACTGGTGGCCGGATTTATCTGGCTCATGACGGAGCTTGGCATGGAGCGCGGACAGGACCACTGGATCAGCTGGACACAGGTGACCTGGCTGATGTTTGCTTTCACCCTGTATGCGGGCCTGACCATGGTGACCAATGTGCCGTTCTACAGTTTCAAGGACGTGCAGATGAAGAAAAGCGTGCCGTTCATCGTGATCGTGCTGATTGCGCTGGGCATCGCCATCATCAACATCCACCCACCCATTGTGTTGTTTAGCGTATTCGTGTTCTATGGGCTCAGTGGCTATGTCGTTTATGCCGTGCGCAAGTCCCGGGGGCAGCACAGCAGCGTCATCAGCATGTCCACGGATGAGCCGGATGAGCGTGGCTTGCACAAATGATGAAGGCTCCAAGCTGAAGGCTGGGGGTTTTTGTGCTACATTGAGAGCCATGAAATTGTTTGCACTGGCCCTACTGCTATCCCCCCACGGGCGGAGACAGTAAAGCGCGCGCGCACACTTTTTCCACACAGGCCCGTC
>JAUYGP010000546.1 GCA_030690515.1 Giesbergeria sp. | reverse complement strand
GACGGGGCACTGACGGCAGTGCTCTCGCCGCGTTTGGCCAGACAGCCGGACAGCGCACCTTTCGCACTGAATGAAGGGGCCACCAACGCCAGCAACCGCTGGCTGCTGGCCTGGAGCCAGCGTCTGAGTGAACGCCTGAATCCGCAGTGGCTGCTTTATGGAGAAGAGCGCAAACCTCCGCAGATCGGCTTCAACCTGGCGGCACTGGCCAACGATGCCACCGTGGTTTTCATGGAATGGTCCGGAGGGCGCGGCCACTCGCAGATATCACAAGCCTTGGGATTGACCGAAGACCAGCGCTTTCAGCAGCGCCTGAGCACCGGCATCACCTACACCACCGCCCAAAAGCTCTCGTTCACCCTGGAGTATTCCAGCAACAGCGCTGCACCCGATGCATCGCAGTGGAGCGCCCTGCAAGGCGGCTCCCCGTGGGCGTATGCGCTGTACCGCAACTGGGCGCAATCGGCGCAGGAATTGACGACCCGCACGCAGTACGCGCTCTACGCGAATTGGCCCGATGCCTTGGTTCCCCACCTGGACCTGAGCGCCATGGTCCGCGTCAATGGCACTGACCACAGCCGCCTGCACTGGCTGGAAGTACGGTACCACTGGAGCCAGGCCGATCTGGCCTTACAGTGGCAGGGTTCCAGCGGAACGCCGCACAGCGACTTTGGCGCTGCTCCCAAGGCCTGGCAAATCAGCATACGCCGGTATTTTTGAGCGCAACACCCGCTCGACCTGTCGTGGCAGCTACACCGCCAGCCAGGACGATGACAGCAGCGCAGATCAAAAAGAGTGATTTGCCGTTGTCAGATAAACCATCATCCGGGATGCAAAACTGCACGGAGATGGAAAAAGACACAACAGCATTTCACCAACTTAGCGAGCGGAAAAGCTCAGCGGCCAAAAAGGGGGGTATTGCTGGTACGGTGAGAGGATGTACTGGTGCCATCACCCAGTTTGGTATAGCCCGGCTCATCGCGTGTGAGATGAAAATTATGGATCTGATGGGTGAGGAAAACCGCCTGCTCTTTGAGGTTCTCTGACGCGGCCGCACTTTCCTCCACCATGGCTGCATTCTGCTGCAAGGCGGTGTCCAGATCGGTCACTGCGCGGGAGATATTGCCAATACGTCCACTTTGCTCCCCCGTGGTCGCGGCAATCTCGCCCACAATGCCCGTGACTTCCTGAACCGATTGCACCATTTCTGCAATGATCGTTCCCGCTTGCGCGACCAGATCGTTGCCGGCATGCACATGCTCCGAGCTGGCAGTGATCAGCCCCTTGATTTCCTTGGCAGAGGCCGCCGCGCGCCCGGCCAAGCTGCGCACTTCACTGGCCACCACAGCAAAACCTCGCCCCTGTTCTCCTGCACGCGCGGCCTCGACCGCTGCGTTGAGGGCCAGGATATTGGTTTGAAAGGCAATTCCGTCAATGACGCTAATGATGTCGGCGATGCGCCTGGAGCTATTGCTGATGTCGTCCATGCGCTGCACGATGCGCTGCACCACATCACCACTGCGCGTGGCGGTATGAGATGCTCCTGCCGCCAAACGACTGGCGTTGAGCGCGGATTGAGCACTTCGCTCCACTGCATGGTTGAGATCATCCAGGTTCACTGCTGCGGCCTGCAAATTGTGTGACGCTGTTTCGGTTCGGCGGCTCAATTCCTGGGTCGCACTGGCGACCTCTTCACTAGAGCTCTCAATGACGTTGGAGCTTTTCTTGATATGGCCCACCAAATCGCGCAGACGCTCCTGCATGGAGGCAATGGCTTCGAGCAACCGGCCGGTTTCATCGCGAACCCGCACTTCGATTTCCGAGGTCAGGTCGCCAGCGGCAATGCGTTCAGCAACCACCACGGCGCGCCCCACGGGCTGGACAATACTCGTGGTGATACGCCAAGCGATGAATGCGCCCAAGGCCAGGGCCACCAGCACCAGCGCAGCACCCGTTACCAAGGCCCGGGTCTGTACCTGTTGTGCCGAGGATGTGGCGGTCTCATTGCGGCTGTACTGCACGGCCACCAATTCCGCCAGTTTTTTGCTCCAGGCCAACTCCCCCGGATTGACCCGCACCATGAGGGTCATGTTGGCGGACACTGAATCACCCTCCAAAGATTGCGCCACCGCCTGTTTGAGCTCGGGACCCGTTTTCTGGCTGATGGAGGTCACTTCCTGCAGCAGTTGCTGCTCCTGGGCATCGCCCTGGCCTGCGCGCAGCAACGCGATCAGTTCGCTTTCCTGCTTTTGGTACTGCGCAAGGGTTTCTGTAAAACGGTCGCTTTGCTCTTTCGAGCGTGCCTGGTCGACCGCATCGAGCATGACCACCGAGCGGCTGTAGATACCCATGGCGCTCACGCTGGTCAGCATGGCATTGGCCAGCTTTGTTTTGGCTGCATTCACGCCCGTGACTTCCTGCATTTTTGAAGCCACAGCCCGCGACGAATACTGGCCCACCAAAGCCACTGCCACCAGGAGCAACAACATAGTGCCGAACCCGAAAGTCAGTCGAGCGGAAATAGAACGATGTATTCTGGATACGATCATGGACTCCCCTTGGGTGTGATGCTCAGTATTGCTGCATTTTGCTCAGATAGTCCTTGGTGCAGGGGTACGCGCCTGCAGATTGTCGAAAAAATCGTGCTTGCGACAGTTTTCCGCGACATGTCACTGGTCCACGAAGAAAAACCGTGCTGGCTGACGAACCGGGCAACGCCATGACATGCGGACGCTTGATCGACAGTGCATGATTCCACTCAACCATCGCATTTCCACTCTGTAAATCGGCCTGTCAGGCAAAGGGCGTTCGTGGCTTCGCAACCAGTGGTGGAAGTGGCTATCCCCAGTTCGCCGTCGCCACATAGTCTGCCGCAGACAGCGCCGGATGCTGCGGTGCAGCCTGCAGAGAAGGAGCGTGATGGATGCAAGTGCAATGGTGCCTGTTCGAACCCGTTGGTATCGTTGCTGGCAGACCCCCAGCAGCCGGTTTGTCACCGAAGTGCCGTATAACATCAGGCCATGAAACCCATGCGCCCGTCGCCTGAAGAATGCCTGCAATGGGCGGTGGACGTCTCTTTGCGTGCTGTCCGAAGTGCAGGAGTCGAAGGCCCACAAGGCCGCGCAGTTGGCCGCACTACTGGTACTGGCAACGGGCAGTTTCGGCATGGCCGGGGACATGCTCGCGCGCAGTAGCGCCTGCTGCTTCGTGCCCTGAAAACACGTGCAAAGGGTGCGTTTTGACGATGCACGGCAGACCATCTATCTGGCCAATGGCTGGCGCATCCTTGCCGCGCGTTTTTGTACAGCCCAGGCCTATCCCGAGGCTCGGGCCTGGGTGGAGCGTATGTGCAGGGCCTGAGCGTCCGTGTTTTTCTGGGGGCTCTGGAACTGCTGATGCAGGCCTGGGGGCTGGGCATGCCCCTGGCTGGGCGCCGACAACTGGGTGACCGGGGCGAATCCATTCCCCACTGCAATAGCTACACCATCCGCTATGAATTTCGTTTGCCCGATGGCCACATTGCCCAGGGCAATACGACCCGGGTGGGTGATTATTTTTCGCCCCGCCATCTCACCGAGGGTAGCCCCGTACCGGTGCACTATGTGCCGGGGTGTCCCTCCCTCAGCGAGGTGCAGTGGCACTGGGCGACCATGGTGAAACATGCCATCGTCGCGGCAGTAGGCGGGGTGTTGCTGCATCTGGCCTTCCGGGAAAGGCTCAGACCGCCATCGCCCGCACCGCAAAGAGCCGGGGGCGGAGCGCAGCGACACGCCGCGGGGGGCACGATTCAGTAGCAGGGATTGACTACACAACCTACGTATTCCAAGATGGTGCATATAACCAAGAGAGGACGGCATGAAGCGATATAGAAAATGGGCCCAGTGGTTGTTGACCTTGTTCGCGCTGTTGTATCTGGCGCCAGGGATTGCCCAGACCCAATCCGGGTTTTGGGGGCGCCTGACGTTTGATACGGTGATTGCGGGCGAGGGCGAAACCCGTTTTCGCTATGGCAACTGGTATGGACCAGGCTGGTGGGGCGGCAGTGAAATGGACAAGCAAGCCGGGGCACTACCGCCAATAGATGCGCTTGACCGGGTGGCGCAAAAACACGACTTTGGCTATGAAATCGCCGAGAAGCTGGGGCGCGGCAACAAGCGGCTGGAAGCGCATTACAAGGCGCTGGCCGATGTCATTGCCGTCAGGGATAGCCTGGCACTCGACAGCGACCCACGGCGCTGGGATCCACCTGCAAAATATCCCACACTGGCCCGTAAGTATCGTGAGCGAATTGCCTTAGGCTTTCCGAACTACCAGCAGCGACTCAACGAACTCAAGTCGGCGATACCCAGCCGAGTCGATCCCAGCCATCCGGAAGCGCTAGAGTGGTACGTGGATCGCAAACCACCCCTTGACGAAAATCAGCTCGAAGCCCTGATGAAGCAACGCGTTGACGAGTGGAATCAGGCTTACCAAAAACGCCAGGCCAACAAACAGACACGCGAAGACGGCAAGCTTCCAGAGTGGAGTGGCGGCGCGCCGCTGGACAGCGCCGACAACGCCATGACGGCACAGAGCAAGGGCGCACACTGGAAGCTAATCACCAACATCGACGACGATGGTCGCCAGCGTGCCGAAACGGCGAACGCGAAAAACCCCCTCTGGCGCACCACGGTAGAGTATTCACGCGGCAGCAGCGACATCAAACTAACCTATCTCGGCAACTCCGACACCAGTCGCAAGATTCCTCAAATCAGAGGAGCCTCGATTGCCATGCGCATGAACTGGACCTCGCCGCCGCAGATGATCCCACCCGACCGCCCGGTGGCGATGAAGGTGGCAGTAGCGCTGGCAGGTCGCAGCCACGCTTGGCCGCCAATGAATGGCAAGGCCTTTGTCCAGGTCGTCCGTATCGACAAGGATGGCAAGACACCCGGCCAAGAACTGGGCCGCTTCTACAACAATACCCAGGGCAAACCGGTGGCGTGGTGGTTTGAGTCCAGCGCAGCCAACAATTACCAGTCCTTCGATGAAACCGTGTATGGCACGCTTCCCAAGGGATCGAAAAAAGGCGATCTCGTCGGGATCCGTGTGACTGCCAGCAACGGTGGCAACGGCTCGACCAGTACCCTCTATATCTACCAGTGGCTCCCTTGAGTCGAGCAGCGCGCTATCGCTTGCACGACTCCATCAACCAAAAAAGAACCGAACTCCGATCCTCAGTGGTCTTTGGGTAGGTTCGCGCAGCGAGGCACCAAACTTGCCTTGCTGCCGCAGAACAGTCACCACAAGAGGAAAGCAAGCGTCTCAGCGCTTGCCCCACCACATGCGGCTCATAGTGCCGTCTTTGTTTACAAAATGGCGCATCAGCGTCCCCGCGATATGCAGAAACACCAGTATGGCGATGCCCTTGGCAATCCAGCCATGCACCATGCGCGGCGCCACGGTGCGCACTGCGTCCGGCACCACCCCACCGGCGGGGCCAAAAACCACATCGGGCAGCCCGCTGAGCACGGAGGTAGCGACACCGCTGCCCACCATGGCAAACACCAGCACGTACAGACCCCCATGTACCGCTTTGGCCAGTACGTCTTTGGCGGGGCTACCGCTGGCAGGCGTGGGTTCCACGTTTTTCACGGTCAACAGACGTACCACCAAACGCACCAACATCAGCGCTCCGATCGATAGGCCCACCACCATGTGGCCACGCAAAGCATCCACTTTGCCGGGCGCATCGAGCGGCATGGCGTCCAGTACAAAAGTGCCCATGCCCAGGGCAACCACGAGCATCAGGCCCACAAGCCAATGCAGTGCGACCAGGACAGGGTGGTGTCGGCGGGTTTTTTGCGTAGTAGCCATGGAAGTCTCCCAGAGTCTGATGATGCGGCTCACATTGCCAATGCAGGCAACGCGAGGCCCGATTGAAACACAACCCGCGACCTCTATTGGTGCGGCATCCACACACCTGGAACGCGATTTCGCCAAGGTCACCCAGCCCTTGATGGTCACCGCTCGGACCGCGCATCCCTTCACCGCGATCACAGAGACTGGCTGAGTTTTCCAAAAGAAAATGACAAAGCAGCGCAGCCCTGTAGGGATTGGTGCGGCTGTTTTGCAGATCCCGCGAGCTCGCGGATGGGTCGCAGCGACGGCGTCCAAGCGTCAGGAACGCGGCATGCTTTCACTCTTGGTCGGCGCTGCTGGCCCCCCATCCGCCGCCAGGCCCCACTGACCCCAATCGTCTCCAAACAGCTCTGCCGGGTGCGGCGTGCGGTCCGAACCGTTGCCGCAGCGCATGTCGCTCGCAGGGCAGTACAGGTCGCAGCCCCAGCACACCCGTTCGGGGTGCGCGGGGGCTTGGGGAAACTTTTTGGCAGCCATGCCCGTACGGCGCTGCGGAGGACGGCGTTCTTGCAGGGCATCACCGCCCTGCACTACCCGCTGTACGAGGCCAGCGCCGA
>JAUYGP010000540.1 GCA_030690515.1 Giesbergeria sp. | reverse complement strand
TTCGCGCTCAATTTCTGCCGTCAACTGCGCCCGCTCGGTGGCGTCCTTCGCCTTGGCCGCATCCTGGCGCAGGCGCTCAATGCGCTTTTCTGCCACGCTGCGCTGTGCCTTCACGCGGGCAATTTCGCCGCGCATGCGGTCGCGCAGCAGTTTTTCCCAATACACCAGTGCCGCGATTAACGCCGAAATCACCGCCGTCTTGCGCGTGCCAGGCGCAGCAGCAACCAGCGTCCACAGGGCCAGCGGCTCGATGTAGCCGTCTCCAAATGGAGCTACCACAAAGCGCCGTTGCAGCACCGTGGCCAGCACAGCCAGGGATACCATGACGGCCAGCGCGGGCGGCGTCTGGGTGCTCTCTGACACTGCGTGCGCCATGTCGCCCACCCAGCCAGGCAGAACGGTAGAGGGAATATCAGGCACACGCCGCACACCCGGCAAGATGGGGTCTGGCCACTCTGGCGCGGTCTGGTCGTTGCCCACGGCCACGTCGCCCTGGTCGTCTGGCAATGGCGGGAAAACCTGCTCGCGCTGCGTTGGTGGCGGGCCTTCGGCAATGACATGCTGCAGCTCTGCCTTGACCGAATCCAGGCCATCGGCCACGGCCATATCGTTGAAATCAGACATTGGCGGCCTCCCGCAGACGGGGCACGGCCACCACGCCCCGCACAGCCAGCGCGGCCTCGGTGGCCTTGGTCACGCCCGGATTGCCCGGCGTGCCCGCGTCGTCGTCGGCGCAAACCACAATCTTGATATGTGGGAACTTCGATCGCAGCGCGCGCGCCACCGTGGGCAGGTTGCCCGCGTTGAATGCCAGAGCCGTGGCTTCGCCCGTGGCGGCAAATACCGTCGCGGCGGTCGCGTAGCCCTCGCACAGCAGCAGGGCATTGCGGGGCCTGCCCATGGCGAAATAGCAGCCAGCCACACGCCCACCAGTCAAGAATTTCTTGCTGCCGTCCGCGCCAATGAATTGCAGACTGTGCAGCATGCCGTGAGCGTCACGCAGGGGGATCAGGAGTTGCTCGCGTAGCTGCCGGATGCCCACCGCCGGAACCTGCTTTTTTTGCAGATAGGGGTGGTTGTTGGTGGCTGGCTTCGCCTGGCTCCATAGGCTCTCTGCCTTCTCGCGGGCCTGCTCATGCACCGTGGCCTGTTCCAACACCCGCGCCGCCTGCGCTGCCTGCATCGCTTGGCGCAGCGCCTCGCGTTCCTCGCGTGTGGGTGGTCTGTCGCGCACCTCGCGCCAGTTGTGCGACTCGCCTGTTTTCCAGCTCCCGAAGGCCCCGGCCAGGATGGGGTGCTCATGCAGCACGTACCACCCATTCTTGCTGCCCGCCTTGTCGCCCCGCACGCGATAGCGCCGCAGCTTTCCATCCGGCACCATGTCAACGTCCTTGTTCGGCTCAAGGCCGACAGACGTCATGGCCGCGAGCATGGACGCGAACTCCATGTATGCGCCGCGCATGTCGTTGACAGGCAACGAATTCCTGTCGATAATTTTTCTGTTCATTCAAAACCTCCTCGCCGCCTCGGTCCCGCAATGGCCCTGGCGGCTTTTTTTTGGCTGCTCAATCAGCAGCGGCGTCAGCGCCAGGCACAAAGCCCGCCTCAAGCCGGGACACGTTGCCCACCTCGGACCGGGCCAGGCATTCGCCCGTGTCCGGGTCGAAAACACGCAGTACGCCGGGCCAGTCCACACGCACCAGCACCGGCTTACTGCCGGGCCTGCGCAGGGTCTTGAGGAACAAGGGCCGGGCAGTGGCATGCAGCGCCGCGTAATCGCAGGCATGGCGCAATAGGCGGCGCGCTGCTGCCTCAGCAGCCGCATGCGCTCTTTGGACGGGCGTTTCGGCCATGCTCATGATTTGGCCTCTTGGGTGATGTAGGCCTTGATGCGCTGGGCCGTGGTCTCGGCAACGGCATAGTGGTCGAGGATGCTGTCGAACAGGGCTTTCTCGATCAGCACCCAAAAGCCGACGGCGATGCCGTGCGACTTGTCATCGCCATGGGCGGCCTGGTACATCTCTTTCACGATCGTGCCCATGAAACCGGAACCAACCATGTCGGGGTTTTCCTTGATGTACTGAATCCAGTCTGCTGCGTACTGGGCGCCTATGACGTTGGCGGTGGCGTAGCAATCCACCTTGGGCACATGCCAGAACTTGCGCTGGGTGCGGCGTGGAGAGACCTTCACGTCATCGATGAACGGGAGACTGGTCAGCGGACAGGGGCGACGAGGAAAGCTGTTCCGGGTAATGGTGGGTGCGTCAGCACTGGGGGTGTCAGATTCGGTCTGACGGTCGTTGAGTTCCTTGTTTTTTGACATGGCTCAGGCCCTCCCGTTGGTCAGGCACGGCTTGGCGTCTGCCGGGCACATGTCGCACG
>JAUYGP010000128.1 GCA_030690515.1 Giesbergeria sp. | reverse complement strand
CAGGCGCATGACACCGTTGATCTCCCCCTGCGCATCCACGGGCAGGCGCAGGTAACGGAAAGGCTCGGACGGCTTTTCGCGCACGCCGAACAAGAAGACCGGGGGCGCACCATCGCCCATGTCCACGGGCAGCATGTAGTTGTGGAACTCGCGCGCCTGACCCGCAGAATCGCGCAGCTTGTAGCCGATGCTGGGGCCGACATTGCGCAAATCCTTGTTGCTTTTCGTCTTGTTGGCCGCGCCCATACGGGCATCGATGGAATGGCGCAAATCCACCTTGCGCACATCGGTGCCGGAGCCGTCCTCGTTGTTGCCAAAATTCTCCACATTGATGGTACGCAGTGAGGTGAATTCCAGCGACATCGGATCGCCCACCGCGCCCTGGGCCAGCCGGGTGCTGGTGCCAATGGTGCCTTGCACATCGAACCCGGCCGCGCCTGCCGCCAGCGGCAAGGCTTGCAGTGACACCGCAGAGCCGCCATCGTCAAAACTTGACTGGTAGATCTCGACCCCTTTGTAGCTGGCCGGGTGGTTCACCTCGATGCGCGCCGGAACGGCCTCACCCGTGGCCTTGTCATGGATGATGACCTCACTGGCAAACAGCTTGGGCATGCCCGTGGAGTAGTACTCGACGATAAATTTCTTCAGCTCCACCGAAAACGGCAACTCTTGCAGCAGCACGCCGTCAGACTGGCTGAGAATGGCAGTACTCGCCTGCGCGCCTTCGCTGACCACCAGGTTGCCCCGGAAAGTGGGGTTGCGTTCACTCAGGCGGTGCTCGGGGCGCACGTCGGCAATCATGCCGCCACCGGCAAAGGGAGTTTTGCCGCCCAGCCACATCTGCGCACGCACAATCAGATCACCATCGAGCAAGCCGCCCAGGCACACCAGAACGATGGCACTGTGCGCTGCAATGTAGCCAATCTTGTTGGCCGCACCGGCCTTGGCCGCCACCATCCAGCCTGTGCCCGGGCCTGCGGCGGTGTCACGCTGCTGCAAACGCACCTTCCAGCCGCCACCTACCAGCATCTGGCCGATGCGCCGGGCCTCGGTTTCGGTGTTCTGATCGAGGGAGGCCTCTGCCTTGTGGTGGAAGGCGCGCAGATTCTGTTCGCGGATGTTTTCCTTGTAGGTCTTGAGGTCCGCAATGATTTTCGGGGTGTTGCGCGCAATGCACAGCGAGGTGCTGGTGACCAAGAACGCCAGGATCAACAAAAACCACCAGGCGCTGTAGACGGTGCTGAGCTGCAAGGACGTAAACACCTCCGCCCAGAAAGGGCCGAACTGGTTGACGTAGTTAATGGCTGGCTCGTGCTGCTTGAGCACCGTGCCAATCACCGAGGCGATACAGATGATCGTCAGCAGCGCAATGGCGAAACGCATCGAGGACAGCAGCTCGATACCGGCGCGCATCGCATGCGAGCCCGTGCGGAGACGCACGCCGTGGGTGGTGTCAGACATGGGTGAAGAGTATGCAGCGCAGAAAGAAAAAGGGCGGGCCATCCAAAAGATGGGCCCGCCCGCATTGGGGTTAGTCGTGCGCGATTGGTTCCGTGCAGTGGCGGCAAAACCGCCCCGGACAGTGCACAGCGATCAACGCAGCCCGGCGATGTAGTCCGACACGGCGGTGATTTCGCGGTCGTTCAGCTTGGCGGCCACACCGGTCATGTGGATATTGTTGTTGCGCACGCCGTCACGGAAGGCCTTGAGCTGGGTTTCTGTGTAGACGGCATGCTGACCCGCAATGCGCGGGTACTGCGCAGGAATACCGGCGCCGTTGGGGCTGTGGCAGGCAGCGCAGGCTGCAATCTGGCGGTCAGCAATACCACCACGGTAGATGCGCTCACCCATGGCGACCAGGTTTTTATCCTTGGCTGCGTTCTCAGCCGCAGGCTTGGACGCCAACCAGGCAGCCACGTTGCGCATGTCCTCGTCCGACAGCATGGAGGCAAAGCCCTGCATGATGGCACTGGCACGCTTGCCGGACTTGAATTCTTCCAGCTGCTTGACCAGATAGGCGGGATGCTGCTGTGCCAGTTTGGGGTTTTCGGCAATGCTGGAATTACCGTCAGCCGCATGGCAGGCCACGCAAACAGTGGAGTAGCTGGCCTCTCCCTTGGCCAGGTCGGGCTTGGCGGGCGCCGGTGCGGCGTCCGTAGCAAATGCAGGGAGAGCGGGAGCTGCCAGCACGGCAGCCATGAGCAAGGAGGCGAGCAACTTCATATCGAGGGACTTCGTTGTGGTGGCGCTAAACCACGCGATTCTACAATGAGGCTCCATCGCCTCCAATTGATCCATGACACTCTCTGCTCCCGCGCCAACTGCTGGCCCTGTTTCGCCCGCACCCGATGCCCGGACCGCCATGGGCTGGATGCACACGGCGCGCTTCCTCACCACCGCAGCGCAACTGCACCAGTTGCCCCCCGTGGATGTGCCGGAGATCGCCTTCGTCGGGCGCTCCAACGCGGGCAAGTCCTCGTGTATCAACACCCTGGCGCAGCAAAAGCAGCTGGCTTTTGCCTCCAAGAAACCGGGGCGCACACAGCACATCAACCTGTTCTCACTCGGCCGCCAGGGCATCACCGACGCT
>JAUYGP010000530.1 GCA_030690515.1 Giesbergeria sp. | reverse complement strand
CTTTGATGATGTAGTTGCGAATATCATGCACCCGTTCATCACCCAGCTGTGAATCGCGCAGGCGGGCAACGGCGTCATATTCGTACAGGCCCTGCTGCGCCTTGGTGGTGGACTTGATGTGCCACTGCAGTAGCGGCATGTCCAGGGCCTGGGCCACTTCTTCGGCCAACATGGTCTTGCCCGTGCCGGGTTCGCCCTTGATGAGCAGGGGACGCTGCAGCGTGATGGCGGCGTTGACGGCCAGCATCAAATCCTGGGTCGCGACGTAGTTTTCCGAGCCTTGAAATTTCATGGAATAAATTGCGGGAACGTTGATAAATGGGCTTGACAGCTGCTGGCTATAATTGCCGACAAAATCTGGGCCCCCGAGGCTTCACTCTTCAAGATTGTGCGCGCAAAATGAACAAAACGTTGACCACGCTATTTGCTTTGGCTGTCGCTTGCGGGACGGCACTGTCCCACGCCCAGGAAGTCCAGGGTGACGTCAAGGCAGGGGAGCAGAAAATAGCCATGTGCATTGGCTGCCACGGTATTGTGGGTTATCAGTCGAGCTTTCCCGAGGTGCACAAGGTGCCCAAAATTTCGGGCCAGAGTGCGGGCTACATTGCCTCGGCACTGCACGCCTACCAGAAGGGCGATCGCAAGCACCCCACCATGCGCGGTATTGCCATTTCGCTGACGGAGCAGGACATTGCCGATCTGTCCGTTTACTACGCTCAGCATGGCAAAACCACCGCCGAACTGCCCGCAAAGCCTGCCCGCGAGCCCAGCACGCAAGTGGCGGCCCTGCTGCAAAAGGGTGCCTGCGTGTCCTGCCACGGCGACAACTTTGCCAAGCCTATCGACCCTTCGTACCCCCATATTGCCGGGCAGCATGCGGACTACCTGTTCGTGGCGCTCAAGTCGTACAAGACCGAGAAGAACCCGCATGTGGGCCGCAACAACGGCGTGATGGCTGGTGTGGCCGGTCAGTTCAGCAATGCAGAACTCAAGGCGTTGGCCGGTTATATCGGCAAGGTCGATGGCGACCTGCAGGTGCTGCCGCAGTCGCGCTTTCGCTGACCGCTCACAACGGTCTTCTTTGCAAACCCGCCTTTGGCGGGTTTTGCTTTTGGGGGTGGCCGATGCTGCAGCGGCGAACATAGAATCGACCCATCCGATGGCTGCACTGGTGTGTTCATGGGAGTGCTGTGCGCGAGCCGATGGTTTGTGCCAGCAGCGGTTTTTTTCGCTTTTGTTGGCATACCGGCCCCGTAACCATGCATTTTCCCCATCACTTTCTCGTGGCTTTGGCGCTGGTCGCTGCCGCTCCCCAGGCCTGGGCGGCCATGTACAAGTGCACCGATGCGCACGGGCGCTCCATTTATTCGGATCGCGCCTGTGCGCTGGGCCCCAAACCGGTGCCCCCGCCCGCGCCGGTTGAAGCAGCCCCGCCCAAGAAGCCGGGTGCCGCGGTGGTCAAGCTTTTTGCCGACGGCAAACTCACGGCAGCCGCTGTCGATCGGGTGGTGCGGCAGGCAGCAGACATGGCCGAGCGGTTCGACTACCGCAGCCAGTGTGCATTGGCCGGGCCGGAACTGACGTTCAAGATTACCGACCAGAGCACGGCACCGGCCACGGTGCACTCGGGCGGTCGGCGCGAAATTTGTGCAGCCCAACGCGAATCGGCCCAGGCCGCGGATGCCATGCAGTTGAGGGCTTCGGTTCGCTTGGGGAAACTGGCCATCACCCTCAACCCCGACAGCACCCGGGCCACGGTGAAGTATGAAAGCGCTACGACCCTGACCCACCAGGGCGAGGTGTTGATGGTGGTCAAGTGCACGCGTGACGAGGTCCTGGGCGTCTACGACGGCGAGATCCTGTATGCGCAGGCCCAGGCCGTTTGCAGGCCGTGAACTCACCCCGAGGTCGCCCCCGGAGGTGGCACGCCGCAGCGGCGGACGGTGTTGCTCAGTCCCGCGTGGCCCGCCGCTGCACGCTGGCAATGTAGGTGTCGCCATCGGGCGGGCGGCCCGAGCGCTGGCTTTCCCACAGCATCGCGCCCAGGCATTCCATGGTGGCGTGGTGTGCGTCGTGCAGTGAGTCCAGGCGCTTGCTCAGCAGCTCGACGGCCTGGCGGATGCCGCGCGGCTGGTCGATGCTGCACTGCTCACTGATCGACAGGTGCATGGACAGGTGCAGGAACGGGTTGGTGCGGTCCGGGGTTGCGTCGTAGTTGCGCGCCAGGGCCGCGTCCACGTCCTGCAGATCGGCGTGGAACTCGGGGTGCTCGGCAATCCACAGGCTGGCCAGCGTCTCGATGGCCTCCATGGGCTGTTGGGCGAGCGCCTTGGCATGCGCTGCGCAGAAGAAGCGGCGGACATCCGCCTGGGAGGGATTGAACATGGGGCCGATTGTCCCGTATGCGGCACGGCAGTGCCTGCTGCCTGGCTACAGTGGACGCCCAACCGAGGAGATTCTGGATGCCCCACGCTTTCATTTGTGACGCCGTACGCACGCCGTTTGGCCGTTATGGCGGCGCGCTCTCTGGTGTGCGCACCGATGACCTTGGTGCCATCCCTCTCAAGGCCTTGATGGCGCGCAACCCCCGCGTGGACTGGGCCGCCATTACCGATGTGCTTCTGGGCTGCGCCAACCAGGCGGGCGAAGACAACCGCAACGTGGCCCGCATGGCCAGTCTGCTGGCAGGCTTGCCGCTGCAGGTGCCGGGCGCCACCATCAACCGCCTGTGCGGCTCGGGGCTTGATGCGGTAGGCACGGCGGCACGTGCCATCAAGGCGGGTGAGGCGGGCCTGATGATTGCGGGCGGCGTGGAGAGCATGAGCCGCGCGCCCTTCGTCATGCCCAAGATGGACGCGGCCTTCGCACGCAACAACGCCGTGTACGACACCACCATTGGCTGGCGCTTCATCAACCCGCTGATGAAGGAAAAATTTGGCGTGGATTCCATGCCCGAGACGGCCGAGCATGTGGCCCACGAGCATGGCATCGAGCGCGCGGCCCAGGACCGCATGGCCCTTGCCAGCCAGCGCAAGGCGGTAGCGGCCCAGCAGGCCGGTCACTTCGCACACGAAATCACGCCGGTCACCCTTGAACAAAAAAAGGGTGATGTTGTCACCTTCAGCCAGGACGAGCATCCCCGCGAAACCAGCCTGGAGTCCCTGGCCCGCCTGCGGGGCATCGTGCGGCCTGACGGCACCGTCACGGCGGGCAACGCCAGTGGCGTGAACGACGGCGCCTGCGCGTTGCTGCTGGCCAGCGAGAGCGAGGCCGTGCGCCACGGCCTGACGCCGCGTGCGCGGGTGGTGGGCATGGCGGTGGCCGGTGTGGCACCGCGCACCATGGGTATCGGCCCGGCCCCGGCCACGCAGAAGTTGTTGGCGCAAACCGGCATTGCGCTGGAACAGATCGATGTGATTGAACTCAACGAAGCCTTCGCTGCGCAAGGCCTGGCTGTGCTGCGCTTGTTAGGTTTGCAGGACGATGACGAGCGCGTCAATGCCTGGGGCGGTGCCATTGCGCTGGGCCACCCGCTGGGTGCCAGCGGTGCGCGCCTGGCGACCACGGCCGTCAACCGCCTGCACGCCACCGGCGGGCGCTATGCGCTGTGCACCATGTGCATTGGCGTGGGGCAGGGGATTGCGCTGCTGCTGGAGCGGGTGTGATGGCCTGTCCATCTCCTGTGCACGACCGTGGTCGGGTTGGGATTTGATTTAAAAACGATAGCTACAGGCGCTTGTATGTAGAGCGCTATAGGCTATTTTTGCCTGAAATTTCGGGTTCAAATGTGTGTTTCGGGCCAGGTGCCTGCGCGTCCGTCTCGTAGCCTGGGTAGCCCGTGCCTTGCGTGCTGCGCAGGCTGCGTTCTTCCCGCTCCTTGGCCAGTTGTTCGGCCAGCTGGCTGCGGCCTTCGCGGGCCACGGCGATCATGCGGGCCTGGTCCTTGTGGTGCGGGTACATGCGGTCGGCCAGCGCAATGTTGTGCTGGCGAAAGCGCACCAGCAGCGTATCGGCCTCGGCGGTTTCCAGGCCCATGTGTTCGAGCACGCTGCGTGCGCTCAATAGGCTGGACTCGAACACTTCG
>JAUYGP010000520.1 GCA_030690515.1 Giesbergeria sp. | reverse complement strand
TGTGCGCGCAATGGTGTGGCACCTGTCGTGACTACCGCGCCGTGTTCGACCAGTTGGCGCGGGCACATCCCGCCGTGCGCTTTGTCTGGATCGACATTGAAGACGATGCCGAGGTGGCTGGCGACCTGGATGTGGAGACTTTTCCTACTCTTTTGCTTGCCGAAGGCCAGGTTGCCCGTTTTCTGGGGCCTTTGCTGCCCCAGGCGGCCGTGTTGTCTCGGCTGCTGGAGAGCTTGCAGTCCAGGTCAGGTCACCTGCAGGTGGACGCTCTGGCGCAGGCAGTCTTCGATCGTGTGCGTGCAGCCAATGATTGATCGCTCTTGAATGTTGCTATCTAGTTGATAGCTTTAAGCGCTTTGTATATAAGCGATTGCACCGGTTTAATGGTAGAATTTAAAGCGTAAGCGGTAGGGCCTAGGTAGCGCTCAAAAGAGTAAGCGCGTCTTTGCAAATCAAGGCGTTACCGGCTACAATACGGCCCTCACGACCAAACGGGCGGGTACCAACCGCCCGTTTTTTTTGGTCGTTTGCTTTTGGAGCTCGAGGCCTCTGGGGGTTATCGGGTTTTTTGTTTTTCCGGGACTGAATCAATCAACGTGGCACTGCAGCAAATCGTCGAGCAAATTGTCGCTGGCCTGGGCTATGACCTGGTCGAGATCGAGCGCTGCCCAGGTGGCTTGCTGCGCATCACCATTGATTTGCCGTGGGTGGCTCCTGTCGAGGGTGTGGTGTCTTTGCCAGATCAGTTCATTACCGTGGAAGACTGCGAAAAGGTCACGCGCCAGTTGCAATTTGCGCTGGAGGTGGATGCGATTGAGTACAAGCGGCTGGAGGTTTCCTCGCCCGGTATTGATCGGCCTTTGCGCCACGAGCAGGATTTTCAGCGCTTTGCCGGGTCGGTTGTCGACATTACGCTCAAAGCGCCCATGGGGGCAGCAGCAGCAGGACAGGTGAGTCCGCTACGCAAGAAATTTCGCGGCACGCTTTCGCGTGCTGAGGCGGGTGGTTGGCAGATCGTCTGGAGCGATGAGCCACCGGTCAAGCCGGGTCAGAAGGTCAGCGCCAAGCGCGTACCGGCTCCGCTGCAGGTGCTGGGTTTTACGCTGGACGAGTTGCGGGATACGCGACTGGCGCCCATTGTTGATTTCAAGGGTCGGGGGACAAAGCCTGGTTGAGTACTTGGCTGCGTCGCTGGATGGATGGTTGCCGGGACTGCCGCAGGGCAGGGGTTCCGGAGTGATAGAAACAGGAGAGTCGTTGCATGAATCGCGAATTGTTGATGTTGGTTGAAGCCATTTCGCGCGAGAAAAGTGTCGAGCGCGATGTGGTTCTGGGTGCCGTTGAGGCAGCCCTGGCCCAGGCGACGAAAAAACTCTACGCGGGCGAAGTCGATATCCGTGTCGCGGTGGATCGTGACAGCGGCAACTACGAAACCTTCCGCCGCTGGCTGGTGGTGCCTGATGATGCGGGCCTGCAGAACCCCGATGCCGAAGAAATGCTCATGGACGCCCGTGAGCGCGTGTCCGACGTTGAGGTCGGTGAGTACATCGAGGAAGGCATCGAGTCCATGCCCATCGGGCGTATTGGTGCCATGGCGGCCAAGCAGGTCATCCTGCAGAAAATCCGCGATGCCGAGCGCGAGATGCTGCTGAACGACTTCATGTCGCGCGGCGAAAAAATCTTCACTGGCACCGTCAAGCGCATGGACAAGGGCGACCTGATCGTTGAATCTGGCCGTGTCGAAGGGCGTCTGCGCCGCAGTGAAATGATTCCAAAGGAAAACCTGCGCAGCGGCGACCGTGTGCGCGCCATGATCATGGAGGTGGATCTGACGCTGCGCGGCGCACCCATCATCCTCTCACGCTCTGCGCCCGAGTTCATGATGGAATTGTTCCGCCATGAAGTGCCTGAGATCGAGCAGGGCCTGCTGGAGATCAAGAGCTGTGCACGTGATTCCGGTAGTCGCGCCAAGATTGCGGTTCTGTCGCATGACCGCCGCGTCGACCCCATCGGCACCTGTGTTGGTGTGCGTGGCACCCGCGTCAATGCGGTGACCAATGAGTTGGCCGGCGAGCGGGTCGATATCGTGTTGTGGTCTGAAGATCCGGCGCAGTTTGTGATTGGCGCGCTGGCCCCGGCCAATGTGCAGTCCATCGTGGTGGACGAAGAAAAACACGCCATGGACGTGGTGGTGGATGAGGAAAATCTGGCCATCGCCATCGGTCGCGGCGGCCAGAACGTGCGTCTCGCATCTGACCTCACCGGCTGGAAGATCAACATCATGGACGCCGCCGAGTCGGCCCAAAAGCAGGCCGACGAGACTGATACAGCGCGCCGCCTGTTCATGGAAAAGCTCGATGTGGACCAGGAAATTGCCGACATCCTGATCGAAGAAGGATTCAACAGCCTCGAAGAAGTGGCCTATGTGCCCTTGCAGGAAATGCTGGAAATCGAGAGTTTTGACGAGGAAACCGTCAATGAACTGCGCGCGCGCGCCAAAGACGTGCTGTTGACGATGGAAATCGCCCGCGAAGACAGCGTGGAGAGCGTTTCTCAGGATCTGCGCGATCTGGAGGGCGTGACCCCGGAGCTGGTAACCAAGCTCGCCGAAGGCGGCATCCATACACGTGACGATCTGGCCGATTTGGCCATTGATGAACTGACCGAACTGACCGGACAGTCTGAAGAAGAAGCCAAGGCCTTGATCATGAAGGCGCGCGAACACTGGTTC
>JAUYGP010000518.1 GCA_030690515.1 Giesbergeria sp. | reverse complement strand
TGTGCGCGCTTTTTCGGGCCTTGGCACCTGGCGCCGCATAACCCGCTGGCGCAGGTCGGTATCGGATTGCTTTTGCCGCGGGGCGGCGGCATAGTGAAAGCACGGCGGGCGGCGGGTGCCGCTGGCCGGGCCGCCTTCCCGGACGGCTTCTTTCACCGAGTGACACAGGAGACTTGTTTATGAATCTGACGATCAGCGGTCACCACCTCGAAGTAACCCCCGCCTTGCGCAGTTACGTCATCACCAAGCTGGACCGGATCACCCGGCATTTCGACCAGGTAGTTGACGTGAAGGTGCTTTTG
Organism: Giesbergeria sp.; assembly: GCA_030690515.1. Classification (GTDB taxonomy): domain Bacteria; phylum Pseudomonadota; class Gammaproteobacteria; order Burkholderiales; family Burkholderiaceae_C; genus Simplicispira. The sequence continues at coordinate 11,195 of JAUYGP010000518.1, read as the reverse complement.
TCCGTGGAAAAGCAGAAGGAAAAGGAAAAACGCCAGCGTGCAGAGTGCAATATCCATGTGAAGGGCAGTGACCTGTTTGCCGAAAGCGCTCATGCTGACCTGTATGCCGCTGTGGATGAGCTGGTCGACAAGATGGATCGACAAGTGGTGCGCCACAAGGACCGGATTCAGGATCACCACTCCGATGCGCGTCGTCGCATGGTTGCATGACGCCTTTGTCATCTCGCCGGGCGCTTGCGTCCGGCCCCCGTCAACCGCCCGCAAGGGCGGTTTTTTGCGGCCCATACGCCATTTTTCGGGACGGGTGCCAAGCGGTGCATAATCGGCCCCCACAATTGCCATGAACCGTCTTTCTTCCATCCTGCCCGCAGCCCAAGTGCTCGTGAGCGTTGACGCCACCAGCAAAAAACGTGCTTTTGAAGAAGCCGGTCTGCTGTTTGAAAGCCTGCACGGACTTTCTCGCGCCTTGATCACCGATAGCCTGTTTGCCCGCGAACGGCTGGGTTCCACGGGCCTGGGCCATGGTGTCGCCATTCCCCATGGCCGCATCAAGGGGCTCAAGGCCCCGATGGCAGCGGTTTTTCAGCTCGCACAACCGATTGGCTTTGATGCACCGGACGAGCAACCTGTGGGCCTGCTCATCTTCCTGCTGGTGCCCGAGGCAGCCACGCAAAAACACCTGGAAATCCTCTCGGAAATCGCCGAGCTGCTCAGCGACGGTGTGTTGCGTGAGCGGATCAAGGCTAGCACCGATGCCGCGCAATTGCACGGCATGATCGCTGGCTGGCAGTCCACCCAGATCGCCTGAACGCGCTGGACGCCGTGGCGCTGTCGTGAAACCCAACGTCGTCAGCGCCGATGTCCTGTTTGAGGAATTCCGCGGCCACCTGAAATGGGAATGGGTTGCCGGTCTGGGGGCTTCGGAGCGGCGCTTTGACGAGGTGGCTGTGCGCTCTGCCCGTTCGGGCGCTGATCTGGTGGGGTATCTCAACTACATTCATCCCTACCGGGCGCAGATTCTGGGTGAGCGCGAGATCAACTACCTCTCGAATGCAACCCCCGAGGACTGCCAGCGCCGCATTGCGCGCATTGTGACCTTGGAGCCCCCGGTGCTGGTGCTGGCCGATGGCCAGGTGGCCCCCGATGCGCTGCTCTCGATGTGCGAGCGCGCCCAGATTCCGATGTTTGCCACAACCGAGTCTGCGGCCTTCGTGATCGATGTGCTGCGCGCCTACCTGTCCAAGCATTTTGCCGACCGCACCACCATGCACGGCGTTTTCATGGACATCCTGGGCCTGGGGGTGATGATCACCGGCGAGTCGGGCCTGGGTAAGAGCGAACTCGGGCTGGAATTGATTTCGCGTGGCCAGGGTCTGGTGGCGGACGATGCGGTGGACCTGTTCCGCATCAACCAGACCACCATTGAAGGGAAATGCCCCGACCTGTTACAGAACCTGCTCGAAGTGCGCGGTATCGGCCTTCTGGACATCCGCGCCATCTTTGGTGAGACCGCAGTGCGCCGCAAGATGCGTCTCAAGCTCATCGTACATCTTGTGCGCAAGGAAACGCTGGAGCGCGAGTACGAACGCCTCCCGTATGAGCCTCTGACCCAGGATGTGCTGGGGGTGCCCATTCTCAAGGTCGTGATCCAGGTGGTGGCAGGACGCAATATCGCCGTGCTGGTGGAGGCGGCAGTGCGCAACACCATCCTCCAGCTGCGCGGCATTGATACGTACCAGGAATTCGTCGATCGCCACCGCCGTGCCATGGAGCAGGGCTGAGCGGGGCACCGAGCCCCTGTGTCCGTCGGTTTAGCGGCTGCTGCGCGCTTTGGCGCACTCGGCGCAGTGTCCGTACAGTGCCATCGAGTGGTCTTGCACGACCCAGCCCTTGGCCTTGGCCACCAGTTGTTGGCGTTTCTCGATTTCGGGGTCGTAGAACTCTTCCACCTTGCCGCACGCGGTGCAGATGAAGTGATCGTGGTGCTTGCCTTCGTCCAGTTCGTACACGGCCTTGCCGCTTTCGAAATTGCTGCGGATCAAGATGCCCGCTTGCTCGAACTGTGTGAGTACCCGATAGACAGTAGCCAGGCCGATGTCGGAACGCTCCTCCAGCAGCACGCGGAACACATCTTCGGCCGTCATGTGGCGCTGCGCGCCCGTCTGGAAGATTTCGAGAATTTTCAGCCGGGGCAGCGTCGCCTTGAGTCCAGTGCTTTTGAGTTCGTCGATGTTCGTCATGGCAGATCCGTGGTGTGCCGCATACCAGGGCGACGGGCTCTTGGGGGCGCCAGGGCCCGGGGGCCTGCCGCTACAATGGGCCGATCATATCCTCAAGCTTTTGCCCATGTCCGCCCTAGCCTATCGCAGTGCCCGTCTGGGGTTCTCCCTGTTGATCGGCGCCAGTCTGGTTGCCTGTGGCAGCTTTGACGGTGCCAGCAGCCGATTGGTCGGCGTGGTCACGCCCTACCGCATGGATGTCGTGCAAGGCAATTTCGTCTCGCGCGAGCAGGTGCAGGCCTTGCAGCCCGGCATGGGTCGCCAGCAGGTACGGGACATTTTGGGCACCCCCCTGGTGACCAGCCTGTTCCACGCCGATCGCTGGGAATATGTGTTCACACTCCAGCGCCCGGGCGTTGAGGCGCAGACGCGCAAGCTCACGGTTTTCTTCAAGGGCGATGCCTTGGATCGCCACGAGGGCGATGAAATGCCCACGGAAAGTGACTTCGTCGCGGGGCTGGACGCCCGCAAAGGCAAACGTGCCGTGCCCGCGCTGGAGGCGACCGAAGCGCAGCTGGCCAAATTCCCCGCGCCTGCGGCCGACAAGCCAGCGCCTGCCCCCGCTGAGCCCGCGCCCGCCCGCCGCTATCCGCCGCTCGAATCCACTGCACGTTGAGCGCCCGGCGCCCATCGCAGCGCTGCACTCCGCAAAAAAGGAACACCATGACCGGGATTTCTTCACCCGCCCGTCCCTCCGCCGTATGCCGTGTTGCTGTGGCAGGGGCTTCCGGCCGCATGGGCCGCATGTTGATCGAAGCGCTGCGCGCCAGCGATGACTGCGTTCTTGCAGGGGCGCTTGATGTCCCCTCAAGCCCTGCCATTGGCTCGGACGCCACCGCTTTTTTGGGCGTAGCCAGCGGCGTACCGATCACGGCGGACCTGCATGTTGGACTGCAGAACGCCGACGTGCTGATCGATTTCACGCGCCCCGAAGGCACGCTGGCCCATCTGGCCGTGTGCAGCGAACTGGGGGTGAAGGCGGTCATCGGTACCACCGGGTTCACCGAGGCGCAAAAAACCGAGATCGCTGCTTATGCGCAGCGCACGGCCATTGTTATGGCGCCGAACATGAGCGTAGGCGTGAACGTCACTCTCAAGCTGCTGGAAATGGCAGCCAAGGCCATGGCCACGGGGTACGACATCGAGATCATCGAGGCGCACCACCGCCATAAGGTCGATGCACCCTCGGGCACCGCGCTCAAAATGGGCGAGGTCATTGCAGGTGCGCTGGGGCGTGACTTGAAGGACTGTGCCGTTTACGCCCGCGAGGGCGTCACAGGCGAGCGTGATCCTTCGAGCATTGGTTTTGCCACCATCCGTGGCGGCGACATCGTGGGCGACCACACCGTGCTTTTTGCCGGCACGGGCGAGCGCATCGAAATCACCCACAAGTCGTCCAGCCGCGCCACGTATGCGCAGGGCAGCCTGCGCGCTGTGCGCTTCCTGTGTGGGCACAAGGTGGGCATGTTCGATATGTTCGACGTGCTGGGACTGCACTGACATCGACTGGCATGGACTCTTTGCACTGGTGGCACCAGGGAGACGCTGTGACGCAGGCCACAGCGCTGCTGCTGTTGGCCATGTCGGTCGCCAGTTGGGTGGTGATCGCGTGGAAACTGCTTTTCTTGCGCCGCGCCCGTGGCGATGTGGTGCGCTGCATGGCGGCGTTCTGGCAGGCCCCTTCGCTGGAGGTGGCGCAGCAAACCCTGGTTTCTTTGGACCGGGAAGCGCTGGTGCTGCCAATGGTTGCGGCGCTCCATTCAATCAACGATGAGGCGCCCACCCGCAATCTGGGCGCGTTGGGCCCGAAGACGCAGCAACTGACGCGCGTGCTGCGCGGGGCTTTGCATGGCGCATTGGCCCGGCTGCAGTTCGGCCAGGTGTTGCTCGCGACCGTGGGTTCCACCGCGCCCTTTGTCGGATTGCTGGGCACGGTATGGGGCATTTACCATGCGCTCACGGCCATTGCCGGGGCGGGGCAGATCAGCATCGACCGGGTGGCCGGCCCGGTGGGCGAAGCCCTGGTCATGACCGCCGCAGGGCTGGCTGTGGCCATCCCCGCCGTGCTGGCCTACAACTGGTTCGGCCGCATGATTGGGCACATCGAGGCCGACCTGGAAGGTTTCGCGCTGGATTTGCGCGACTGGCAGGCGCCTGCGCCGCAGGGCAGCGCATGAGCACGCGGTGCCGGAGGCCCCACTGATGGCCTTTGGACGACTGGAGCGCAACGCTGCGCCGCAGCCCATGAGCGACATCAACATGACCCCGCTGGTCGATGTGATGCTGGTGCTGGTGGTCATCTTCATCCTCACGGCGCCGTTGTTGGCCAGCGCCATTCGGCTGGACCTGCCGCGTGCAGACGGCGCTGTGCCGGGTGCGGCGCCGCAGGCGGTCACGCTGGTGGTCGATAAAGCAGGGCAGGTGTACCTGGAAGACGAGCCGCTGACGCAGGCGGAGCTGGCGCAGCGCCTTGCAGAAACCGCCGCCAGCCAGCCAGACGCCGAAGTGCAGTTGCGCGCCGATGCCGCCGTGCCCTATGGGCGGGTGGTCGAAATCATGGGTGCGGCGCATGCCGCCGGGCTGCAACGCATTGGTTTCGTGGCCGACCCCGCGGCGGCTGCGCCGTCGCCTTTGGCGCGCTGAATCAAGCGCGGCGTTGCCAGCGCCTAAAATCCGGGCAACGCAGCGGTTTGCGGCTGCACCTTCTTATTTCCGGGCATCCATGCAAGACAAATACCAACACACCGAGGTCGAACGCACAGCACAGGCCCACTGGACGGCCAGTGACGCCTATCGAGTGACCGAAGACAGCAGTAAAAAGAAGTTCTACGCCTGCTCGATGTTGCCCTACCCCAGCGGCAAGCTGCACATGGGCCATGTGCGCAACTACACCATCAACGACATGCTCACGCGCTACCTGCGCATGAACGGCCACAACGTGCTGATGCCCATGGGATGGGATGCTTTTGGCCTGCCGGCCGAAAACGCTGCCATGAAGAATGGCGTACCACCGGCGCAGTGGACGCACGACAACATTGCTTACATGAAAAAGCAGATGCAGGCGATGGGCCTGGCTATCGACTGGAGCCGCGAGATTGCCACCTGCGACCCCACTTATTACAAGTGGAACCAGTGGCTGTTCCTGAAAATGCTGGAAAAAGGCATTGCCTACCGCAAGACCCAGACCGTGAACTGGGACCCGGTGGACATGACCGTGCTGGCCAACGAGCAGGTCATTGACGGCAAGGGCTGGCGCACCGGTGCGCCGGTGGAAAAGCGCGAGATTCCCGGCTATTACCTGAAAATTACCGATTACGCCGAAGAGCTGCTGGCCAATGTGGCGGGCGACAAGATGCCCGGCTGGCCCGAGCGCGTCAAGCTCATGCAAGAGAACTGGATCGGCAAGAGCGAAGGCGTGCGCTTTGCCTTCCCGCACACCATTCACGGCACTGATGGCGCGCTGATCGGCGGCGGCAAAATGTACGTGTTCACCACGCGCGCCGACACCGTCATGGGCGTCACCTTCTGCGCCGTGGCACCCGAGCACCCGCTCGCCACCCACGCCGCCCAAACCAACCCCGCGCTGGCAGCCTTCATCGAGGAATGCAAGAGTGGCGGCACCACCGAAGCCGAACTGGCTACGCAGGAAAAAAAGGGTGTGCCTACAGGCTTGTTCGTTACGCACCCTCTGACCGGTGAACAGGTGGCCGTGTGGGTGGGCAACTATGTGCTCATGGGCTATGGCGATGGCGCCGTGATGGGTGTGCCCGCGCATGACGAGCGCGACTTTGCTTTTGCCCTCAAGTACGGCATCGACATCAAGCAGGTGGTGCTGGTCGATGGGGAAACCTTCGACTACCACCAGTGGAGCGACTGGTACGCCGACAAGCAGCGCGGTGTCACCGTCAACTCCGACAGTTTCAGTGGTCTGTCGTACAAGGAAGCTGTGGCGGCCGTGGCCCACGCGCTGGGCGAAAAAGGTCTGGGCGAGCTCAAGACCACCTGGCGTCTGCGCGACTGGGGCGTTTCGCGCCAGCGTTACTGGGGGACACCCATCCCCATCATCCACTGCGACGAACATGGCGCCGTGCCTGTGCCGGAAAAAGACCTGCCCGTGGTGCTGCCCACCGACTGCGTGCCCGATGGCTCGGGCAACCCGCTGCACAAGCACGAAGGCTTCCACGCCGGGGTGACCTGCCCGGTGTGCGGCAAGGCGGCGCGCCGCGAGACGGACACGATGGACACCTTCGTGGACAGTTCGTGGTACTTCATGCGCTATTGCGACCCGAAGAACGCGGATGCGATGGTGGCCGAAGGCGCTGATTACTGGATGCCGATGGACCAGTACATCGGCGGTATCGAGCACGCCATCCTGCACCTGCTGTACGCGCGTTTCTGGACCAAGGTGATGCGCGATCTGGGTTTGGTGAAGGTCGATGAGCCGTTCACCAAACTGCTCACGCAGGGCATGGTGCTCAACCACATCTACAGCCGCCGCACCGACAAGGGCGGCAAAGAATACTTCTGGCCGCACGATGTGGAGCATGTCCACGACGCGGCGGGCAAGGTTGTCGGTGCCCGGCTGGTCAACGCCGTGGGTGATTTGCCCGTGGGCACTGCCATCGACTACGAGGGCGTGGGCACCATGTCCAAGTCCAAGAACAATGGTGTGGACCCGCAGGACCTGATTGAAAAGTACGGTGCCGATACCGCTCGCCTGTACACCATGTTCACCTCGCCGCCCGAAGCCACGCTGGAATGGAACGATGCCGCCGTGGAAGGCAGCTACCGTTTCCTGCGCCGTGTCTGGAACTTCGGTTTCAAACTGGCTGCTATGGATGGTGTAGCTGCTAACGCAAGCGTGGCGGGCGCCGCAAGCCTAAAAGACGTAGATTTTGGCAAAGAGGCCAAGGCCTTGCGCCTGGAGATCCATTCCGTGCTCAAGCAGGTGGACTACGACTACCAGCGCATGCAGTACAACACGGTGGTCTCGGGCGCGATGAAGATGATCAACGCGCTGGAGGACTTCAAGGCCCTGGACTGCGCGGGTGCGCAGGTGGCGTTGATCGAAGGCTTTGGCATTTTGGTGCGCTGCCTGTACCCGGCCACGCCCCACATCACGCACGGCCTGTGGAGCGCACTGGGCTATGCCCAGCACCTGGGCGACCTGCTTGATGCCCCCTGGCCCCAGGTGGCACCCGATGCGTTGGTGCAGGACGAAATCGAACTGGTGCTGCAGGTCAATGGCAAGCTGCGTGGATCCATTCAAGTGCCAGCCCAGGCCGACAAGGCCGAGATCGAGCGCATTGCCCTGGCCAGCGAGGCGTTTGTGGCCCATGCAGGCGGTGCCGCTCCCAAGCGCGTGATCGTGGTGCCCGGGCGCCTGGTCAACGTGGTGGTCTGAAGTGAAACGCCCCCCTGTGTCGCTGCGCTCCTTCCCCCCGCTCTCGCAGGGGGAAGCCCCCAGTGCGGCGGGGCGGCCCTTGCACGGGGGCCGCTGGCCTGGGCCGCGCCTGTTTCATGCGTCGTGGGTGGCGCGCAGTGCAATGGGCATCCTAGAAACAGCAGTTGACCGCTTTGTATCTTTTGCCAAGCCGCATGAAAGCTATCGTTGATTGCTTCGATGGTGTTCACCTGATGGGTGGGAGCGCTATGTACCCGCCAGCACCGCGCTCAGGGCGCCATGCGGCGTTGCTCCTCCTTGCGGGCAGGAGCCCGCCGCGTCGTCTCGCCTTGTCTGACACCCAGATCACGGCACCGGCGGGCACATCCAACTGCCGTTTCTAGGATCATTGATATGCAAAGACGCGCCCTTCTGACCCTCGTGCCCGCCGCCCTGCTGGCAGGCTGTGGCTTTCGCCTGCGGGGAGTGCCCGAGTTCGCATTTGGCTCTCTCTTCATTGCGGCGCAACCGGGCTCGCCGCTGGCGTTAGAGCTGCAGCGCACCCTGGAAGGCGCTGGTGGCCCGCTCAAGGTGCTGCGCGACCCCGCAGCGCTGCCCACGGCCGACGCGGTGCTGGATCTGCTGTCCGAGCAGCACGAGCGCGCCGTGGTCGGGCTCAATGCCTCCGGCCAGGTGCGCGAACTGCAGTTGCGCCTGCGCATCCGTTTTCGTCTGCGCACGCTGGACGGCACGGCCCTCATTCCCGACACCGAATTGTTGCAGCAGCGCGACATCAGCTACAGCGAAACCATCGCCCTGGCCAAGGAAGCCGAAGAGGCACTGCTGTACCGCAACATGCAAACCGACCTGGTGCAGCAATTGCTGCGCCGCCTCGCGGCCGTCAAACGTTAATTTTTGCAGGCACGCGCATCAGCGTGCTCTTGCCAAACAGGGATTCCACCAAGTCCACTGCGAGTAGAGCGGTCTTGTTGCGCACATCCAGCGCGGGGTTGAGCTCCACGATGTCGAGCGAGGCCAGGCAGCCGCTGTCGGCAATCATTTCCATGCACAACTGCGCTTCGCGGTAGGTCGGTCCGCCGGGTACCGTGGTGCCCACGCCCGGCGCGATGTCCGGGTCGAGAAAATCCACGTCAAAACTCACGTGCAGGTGGGTGTCGGTGTCCAGGCCATCGAGCGCCTGCAGCATGGTCTGGCGCATACCCACTTCGTCGATGAAGCGCATGTCAAACACCTCCAGCCCCTGTTCGTGCACAAATCGCTTCTCGCCTGCGTCCACGCTGCGGATGCCGATCTGGCGGATCTGATGCGGGCGCAGCGCAGGCCCGCCGCCCGGCATGCACGCCAGTTCCGTCAGCGCCGCCGGGCCAAAACCGCACAGGCAGGCCACGGGCATGCCATGCACATTGCCGCTGGGGGTGAGTGCGCTGGTGTTGAAGTCGGCATGGGCGTCCAGCCACAGCACGCGCAGCTTGCGGCCGGTGTCCACGCAATGGCGCGCTACGGCACTAATGCTGCCCAGTCCCAGGCTGTGGTCACCGCCCAGTAAAACGGGCAGGTGGCCCTGCTGCAGTTCGCCGCGCACCGCATCGAAAACGACCTGGTTCCACTGCACCACCTCGTTCAAATGGCGGTAGCCATCGACCGGCGGTAGCCAGGGGTTGGCCGGGCCGTTGAGGTTGCCGCGGTCCAGCACCTGCAAACCACGGCTTTCCAGCGCCGCCTGCAGTCCCGCCACGCGCAAGGCCTCAGGCCCCATGGAGGCACCGCGTGCGCCCGCGCCAATGTCGGTGGGCGCGCCGATCAGGCTGATGGGGGGCAGGGTGCGGCGGGTGTCGGGGTTCATGCGGGCAGGGCCTCCGGGTGGGTGGGCGTGAGGGCCTGGCGGGCCGTTCCGTGCAGCACGCCGAACAAATCCTTGGGGTCTTGCATCTCTGGAATCAGGTCGATGGGGGTGGCCAGGTGCGGGTATTGTTGCAGCAGTGCATGCAGCGTGCGCAGGGCCGAGAAATCTTCCAGCGCAAAGCCCACCGAGTCAAACACCGTCACTTCCTGCGCCGTGCGCCGACCTGGTGCTGTGCCGCGCAGCACGCGGGTGAATTCGGTCACGGCAAAGTCGGCGGGCATTTGCTGGATTTCGCCCTCGATGCGCGACTGGGGTTCGTACTCCACCACCACAAGGGCGTCGCTGCGGCGCAGGATGCCTTCGTGCAGTTCAGTCTTGCCAGGGCAGTCACCGCCGACGGCATTGAGGTGCATGCCCGGCTCGATCATCTCCGGCAGGAGGATGGTAGCGTTGCGCTTGTCTGCGGTGATCGTGGTCACGATGTCGCTGCCGCGCACGGCCTCGTGCACCGATGCGCAACGTACGATCTGCAGGCCCGGCAGGTCCAGGCGCGTCAGGTTGCGTTCGAGTTTGGCGCTGGCGCCGGGGTCTGTGTCGAACAGGCGCAGTTGGCGGATGCCCTGCAGGTGATAGAAAGCCAGCGCCTGGAACTCGCTTTGCGCGCCGTTGCCGATCAGCGCCATGGTGCGGCTGTCCTGCCGGGCCAGGTGGCGTGCGGCCAGCACCGACATGGCGGCGGTGCGCAGCGCGGTGGTCAGCGTGAGCTCGGACACCAGCAGCGGGTATCCGGTGTCCACATCGGCCAGCACACCAAAGGCTGTGACAGTGAGCAAACCTTCGGCGGTGTTCTTGGGGTGGCCGTTGACGTACTTGAAGCAGTACAGGTGCCCATCGCTGGTGGGCATGAGTTCGATCACACCGACGGGGGAGTGAATGGCATGTCGGGCCGATTTGTCGAACTGCTCCCAGCGCCGGTAGTCGCTGTCCATGGCGTCCACCAGTTGCTCCAGAAATTCAGCCAACCCGACGTACTGCACCAGTTCGCGCACGCTGTTCACGCCCATGTAATTCACCATGACGGTCTCCTTATCTTGTGTATGCAGAGAATTCTCCGCAACGGTGCGGCCAAAGAAAAGTGAGAAAGCTGTGCAATTTAAGCAGTTAATAAATCACTATGACAGAAAATAGTGGCGATATGCTCAATGTTTGACGCCACACCGGTGCGGCCTACCCCCCAGGCTGGCAGAGCGGAGCGATACACTGCCGCCCATGCAAGTCGCCCTGGCCCAACTTACCGCACAGCTGCAACGCGGCCTTGCGCCGCTGTATGTACTGCATGGTGACGAAGCCCTGTTGCAGCAAGAAGCAGCGGACGCCATTCGCGGCGCCGCACGTGCCCAGGGCTACACCGAACGCAGCAGCTTTACCGTGGCCGGTGCGCACTTTGACTGGGGTGCGGTGCTGGCGGCTGGAGGCAGTTTGAGCCTGTTTGCTGACCGGCAGATCATTGAAATCCGTGTCCCTTCAGGCAAGCCCGGCAAGGACGGCAGCTTGGCGCTGCAGCAGATTGCCGAGGGCGCGCGGGGCAACGACAGCACGCTCACCGTGGTGCAATTGCCCCGACTGGACAAGGCCACCAAGACGGGCGCCTGGTTTGGCGCGCTCGACG
>JAUYGP010000516.1 GCA_030690515.1 Giesbergeria sp. | reverse complement strand
TGCGCAGCGCCTACGCTTTCGACAACTTGCAGAGCTTTCTCGACATCTACTACGCGGGTGCCAGCGTGCTGCTGCACGAGCAGGACTTTTACGACATGGCGCGCGCCTACCTGGCGCGGGCCGTCGACGACAACGTGGTGCATGCCGAAATCTTTTTCGACCCGCAAACCCATACCGCGCGGGGCGTCGCCATCGAGACCGTCATCAACGGCCTGCACCGTGCCTGCGAGGATGCGCGCAGCCTGTACGGTATCAGCGCGTCACTGATCCTGTGCTTTCTGCGCCACCTCAGCGAGGAAGAGGCGTTTGCCACGCTGGAGCAGGCGTTGCCGCTGCAGGACAAGTTCATTGGCGTGGGTCTGGACAGCAGCGAAGTGGGTCACCCGCCCGAGAAATTTGCGCGTGTCTTTGCGCGCTGCCGCGAGCTGGGCCTGCATCTTGTGGCCCACGCGGGCGAAGAGGGGCCGCCCGCCTATATCTGGAGCGCGCTGGACGTATTGAAAGTCGAGCGCATCGACCATGGCGTGCAGGCGGTTCAGGACGCAGCGCTCATGCAGCGCCTGGCGACGGAGCGTATCCCGCTGACCGTGTGCCCGCTGTCCAACCAGAAGCTGTGCGTGTTTCCTGACCTGAAGGACCACAACCTGCGCCAACTGCTCGATGCCGGGCTGTGTGCCACCGTCAACTCCGACGATCCGGCCTACTTTGGTGGTTACATCAACGACAACTTCACCCAGGTTTTTGCCGCCACCGGCATGACGCCGCGCCACGCCTACCAGCTGGCCAGCAACAGCTTCGAGGCCAGCTTTGCCTCCGAGGCTGACAAGCGGCAGTGGCAGCACCGGCTCAAAGAGTGCTTCGAGCGCTTTGTTGAGCACGATGGCTGATCTGTCACCTCAAGGCGTGGGTGCGATGGCAGCAGCCAGTCGGTCTGCGTAGTCCTGCAGGGTGCCTGGATCGGGGTCCTTGCGCGGCCAGCTCAGGGTGATGCCATCGTTGCCGTGGCGCGGCACCACATGGATGTGAAAGTGAAACACTGTCTGGTCTCCCTCGCGGCCATTGGCCTGCAGCAGGGTGATGCCGGGTGGGTCGAACGTCGCCTGGATGGCGCTGGCCACGCGCTGTGCGGTTTGCATGACGGCAGCAGCCTCCTCGGGGGTGATGTCCAGCAGCGTGGCGGCGTGGCGTTTTGTGGCTACCAATACATGACCAGGATTCACCTGACCGAGGTCCATGAAGGCAATGGTCAGCGCGTCTTCGTACACCCGGGCGCAGGGAATCTCGCCCGCAACCAGGCGGCAGAAGATGCATTGACCGGGCGGTGAGGTATCGACAAACATGGGCATGGAGGGGCTCCTGTGGGTGATCGTGAAATGGTATGCGACCCGGCCCTTGTGTGCTGTGTTGGCCGCGCACAACCGCAGGGTACACAATGCAGTATTCAGGGCGGCATGCCGCAAGCGTCGTGCGAGACGTACTTGCGGGACACCCAGCCCTGCCACAATGAAAGTGAAGGCGGGCCATGACCCAGGCGATTGATCCAAAGACCAACCAACTGCTCGCTGCGTTGCAGGAGGCCGATTGGCAGCGCCTACAGCCCTATCTGGAGCCGGTGGAGATGCCCCTGGGGCAGGTGCTTTATGAGTCGGGGCGGCCCATGAGCCATGTGTACTTTCCCACCACGTCCATTGTTTCGCTGCTCTATGTAATGGAAAACGGGGCCTCGGCCGAGATTGCGGTGGTCGGCTACGAGGGTGTGGTGGGTATCACCCTGTTCATGGGCGGGGGTACCACCCCGAGTCGGGGCGTGGTGCAAAGCGCAGGCATGGGCGTGCGGCTCAGTGCACAGAAGATCAGGGATGAATTCAACCGTTCGGGGCCTGTCATGCACCTGCTGCTGCGCTATACCCAGGCGCTGATTGCGCAGATGGTGCAGACCGCAGCGTGCAACCGGCACCATTCTCTCGATCAGCAATTGTGTCGCTGGCTTTTGCTGAGTTTGGATCGCTTGCAGGGCGATGAACTGGTGATGACGCAGGAACTGATTGCCAACATGCTCGGCGTGCGCCGCGAGGGGGTGACGGAGGCTGCCCTCAAGCTGCAGGCGGCAGGCCTGATCCGTTACGTTCGGGGCCACATCACGGTGCTCGACCGCAAGGGCCTGGAGCTTCGCACCTGTGAGTGCTATGCCGCGGTCAAGAACGAGTACGACCGGCTCCTTCCTGCTGAGTTGGCCGGCTAGCCAGGGTCTCCTCGCGTTACACAGTTATTAGAGGCCCACTATGTGGGCTGGCAGACAGTGGCAAAGGGGACTTGTGGCGCAGACTGTGCCAACGGGTGAGCCGTGTCTTGCGGTGGCGGTGTGATTTTTGTGCACTCGCTTTGGCGCAAGGACGTTGCCCTTCCTCCAGGACTCCCCATTGGCCCCTGTCTGCAACCATCTGATCGAGCTTCTGCCGCCCCAGGAGCGCCTGAACTTCCTCTCGCGTTGCGAGCAGGTTCCGCTGGTGATGTCCGAAGTGCTGGGGCGCAAGGGCCAACCTACGTGCCATGCCTATTTCCCCATCGATGGATTCATCTCCCAGGTGGCGCAGCTTGATGGGCGCCTGGCCCTGGAGGTGGGCATGGTCGGGCGTGAAGGCCTGCTGGGCGCGCAGTTGGCGCTGGGTGTGGCGCAAGAGCCCTTGCATGCCATCGTGCAATGCCCCGGCCACGCATGGCGCATGGCGGCCGATGATTTCTGCGCCCTGCTGAAAGACAGCCAGGCCCTGCTGGCGGGCGTCAACCGGTACCTGTCTGTGTTGATGGCGCAGCGCACGGGTCTGGCGGCCTGTCATCGCTTTCACACCATTGGTCCCAGGTTGGCGCGTTGGCTGTTGATGACCCAGAATCGGTCAGACGCATCCAGCTTTCATGTCACACACCAAGACCTGGCCTTCCTGCTGGGGGTGCGCCGGGTGGGTATCACCACGGCCGCCGGTAGGCTGCAGAGCGCAGGGCTCATCACGTACCACCGTGGCCAGGTCACTGTGCTCGACCGCCGAGGGCTGGCTGCTGTGGCCTGCAGTTGCTATGCCGCCGATTGCCAAGCCTATGCCGCGTTGATGTCCTGAGAGGGGGGGCTGGAGTGTGCCGGGGGAGAGCTGACCGGTTCACACAGTGCGACCGAAAGTGCCTGCTGTGTTCGCTAACGCACCGACGTGCGGCTGATGGACGTTTAGTCTGACATGGTGCCGTTCTCGACATACCGCGTGAGATCTAGCGAAGGCTCTTCCATGATCGTGGTGCCTCCGGCATCGGCCCATTGAAAACCTGCACATACCGATTCAAGGAAAAATATTATGAGCTTAGGAACGCTGCTTTTGATCGTGCTGATTCTGCTGCTTATCGGCGCCATTCCCTCCTGGCCGCACAGCCGAAGCTGGGGCTATGGGCCCAGTGGGTTGCTGGGCCTGGTGGTGGTGGTCATGCTGGTGCTGCTGGTGATGGGCCGGTTGTGACCTTGAGTCGGCCGCTGCGGTTTTGACTTGCACGAATGCCGCACGGGTCTACCAGCGCAGGCCTCCAAACCATAGGATTGAAAAATGAAACATTCGTTGAAAAACGCATGTGCCTTGACTCTGCTGGCACTTGCCACGCAGGCCGGGGCGCAAGCCGTCTTTTTTGAACATGACGGGTTTCGGGGGCGCTCATTTTCGACCGAGCACCAGATCAGAAATCTTGCACGTGAGGGCTTCAATGACCGCGCTTCTTCGGTGCAGATACTGGGAGGGCGCTGGGAGGTGTGTGAAGACGCACGCTTTCGGGGGCGCTGCATGGTTCTTCGTCCGGGTCGATACCCTTCGCTGTCTTCCATGGGGATGAATGATCGGCTGTCTTCGGTGCGGGAAGTGGATCGCAGTGCGCGCGTGGCCGACAACCGCTTTGCGCCGGTGCCCGATCCCTTCTACGACAGCCGCCGTCGCAACGGCGAGCGGCTCTACGAAGCACCAGTGACCTCCGTACGCGCTGTAGTGGCAACCCCCGAACAGCGTTGCTGGGTGGAGCGTGAGCGTGTGGGGCCGAACCGTGGGGACTCCAACAACGTCCCGGCGGCTATTGCAGGGGCGCTCATCGGCGGTATCCTGGGGCACCAGGTGGGCGGGGGGAGTGGCCGGGACATTGCTACCGCCGGGGGCGTCGTGGCAGGGGCGGTGGTGGGGTCCCGTATGGGGTCGGACGGGCAGACGGGGCGGATGCAGGATGTGCAGCGTTGCGCCGTTGTGCCCAACCAGCAGCCAGACTACTGGGATGTCACCTATACCTTCCGGAGGCAAGAGCATCGGATTCAGATGACTGAGCCCCCAGGGGCCATGGTCACCGTGAACCGACAGGGAGAGCCGCGCAACCGTTGATATGTGTGGTGACTCAGCACAATAAAAACGGCCCCGAGGGGCCGTTTTTATTGTGCAGTGGGCGGCTTGCGCATGCGAATTCAGGCATGCCACCCTGCAATCACTTGAACCACGAATCGCTGGCTTTGCGCTCCCAGTCCGCCAGTTGCTTTTCAGCTTCGTCCTTGGCAATACCGTAGCGTTCCTGGATCTTGCCAGCGAGCTGGTCGCGTCGCCCGGCCACAACGTCGAGGTCGTCGTTGGTGAGTTTGCCCCATTGCTCCTGTGCCTTGCCTGCCGCTTGCTTCCAGTTGCCCTTGATTTGGTCCCAGTTCATAAAGACTCCTTGTGTGTTGCTGTGTGGATGGTGGTGAAAAGAGGTTCAGGGGCGGATGGCGATTTCGTTCTTGACCAAGCGCACGCCATTGACCTGCTGGGCGATGCTTGCGGCGGCGCTCTTCTCTTCCGCATTTTTGGCAAAACCGGAGAGCATCACGGTTCCGTTCAGTGTTTCGACGCTGATCGAGGTTCCGGCAACCCGTTTGTCTTCGAGCAGGCGCGACTTCACTATCGTTGTGATGCCTGCGTCGTCAATGTAGGCGCCGACGGTTTCCTGGCCGCGGCTGACTGCGCAGCCCGTTGCGGTCAGCAGGGTGACCGCAGCGATGGCTGCGGTGAGGAGGGTGCGAATGATCATGGTGATGCTCCAGGTGTTGACAGATGGGGTTCGTGAAAGACCGCTCCGCCTTTGAGGACGGGTAAACCAACTTGGGTTGGTGTGCGGACACTGAAAGAGTATTCCTCGATGGGTCCATCGTCTGTACGGTATCGAACAGAGGTGGTGGCCCTTCGGGCGGCATCCGACGCATGCGATCCGGCTGATAAAATCCGGCGCAAAGACCGCTGTCCCGGCGGTCTTTTGCTTTTCTATCCCCGGGACCATGTAGAGGAACACCATGTACAAAAACCTCGCTGCCGCGCTCGCGGCCGCCTGTTTTTTCTCGCCCCTATTTTCGCAGACCCGTGCGGCGCTCAAAACGCCGAACGCCGAGCCTGTGAAGGCGGGCTTCGTTTATGTCTCGCCCATCACTGAAGCGGGCTGGACACGCCAGCATGAAGAGGGCCGCAAGGCCGTCGAGGCTGCACTGGGCGCGGGAGTAAAAACCACCTTCGTCGAGAACGTACCCGAAGGGCCTGACGCCGAGCGCGTGATCCGCGACCTGGCGGCCACCGGCCACAAGATCATCTTTACGCCCAGCTTTGGCTATATGGAGCCCACGCTCAAGGTCGCCAAGGATTTCCCGGAGGTGAAATTCGAATCCATCACCGGCTACAAGCAGGCGCCCAACGTGGCCACGGCCAATGCGCGCTACTACGAGGGACGCTACCTGGCAGGCATTGCAGCAGGTCGTATGAGCAAGACCGGGGTGGCGGGTTACGTGGCAGGTTTTCCCATTCCCGAGGTACTGCAGGGCATCAATGCCTTTGCGCTAGGTATGCGTTCGGTCAACCCGAACGCGGTGGTGAAAGTGGTGTGGCTGGATGTATGGTTTGACCCACCCAAGGAGCGCGAGGGCGCCATGGCGCTGTTCAATGAAGGTGCGGATGTGCTGGCGTTTCACACCGGCTCCACGGCCGTGATGGCGGCAGCGCAGGAGCGCGGCAAGATGGCGGTGGCCTACCACTCCGACATGCGGCGCGTGGGGCCCGATGCCCAGATCGTGGCCGTGACGCACCAGTGGGGCGACTACTACACCGCCCGCGTGCGCGCTGTGCAGGCGGGCACCTGGAAAAGCGGCAGCGTCTGGGGTGGCGTGAAGGACGGCATGATCCGTGTGGGCGACTTTGGCAGCAAGGTGCCGTCCGCAGTGCAGCAGGAAGTGCTGGCGCGCCAGAAGGATATTGCTGCAGGCAAGCTGCACCCCTTCCACGCGGCGCAGGCCGTGCGTGACAACGAGGGGCGCGAAGTGATCGCGCGCGGGCAGACCTTGAGCGACGCCCAGATCCTTGGCATGAACTGGCTGGCCGAAGGCGTGCAGGGCAAGCTCGCGCGCTGACCACACTGTCAGCAGGCCCATCTGCGGGGCTGGTCAACGGGCGCGGGCGCGCTTAGAATTTTCGACTGCGCTACCCGCGCAAGAAGGGCGACACGCTGGATATCGGCGTGCTGCCCCACCCGAAAACCATGGCGCGACACAATCGCGCACGGAGACCGTGGATGACATCGCACACAGCGCTCAAGCTGCATGTGCCGGAGCCTACTGGGCGACCCGGCTGCAAGACTGATTTTTCTTTTCTTCGCATATCGCCTGCGGGCGCGGTGCGCAGACCTCCCCCTGATTGCCACGCTGGCGAAACCGCCGAGTTAGCCCATCACCTGGTGCGTGTGCTGGACGACGACGGCCACGCTGTAGGTCCCTGGGCACCGGCCATTCACCCCGAGCGCCTGCGGCGCGGCCTGCGGGCCATGATGAAGACACGCATCTTCGACGCCCGCATGCTGGTGGCGCAGCGCCAGAAGAAACTCTCGTTCTACATGCAGTGCCTGGGCGAAGAGGCGATTGCCGTGGCCCATGCGCAGGCACTCGAAGAGGGTGACATGTGTTTTCCCACCTACCGCCAGCAGGGCCTGCTGCTGTCGCGGGACGACATCTCCATGGTGGAGCTGATCTGCCAGCTCATGAGCAATGAAGCCGATCCGCTCAAGGGCCGACAGCTCCCGGTGATGTACTCGTACAAACGCGCCGGTTTCTTCTCGATTTCGGGCAACCTCGCCACGCAGGTCATCCAGGCGGTGGGCTGGGCGATGGCGTCGGCCATCAAGGGTGATACCAAGATTGCTTCCGCCTGGATTGGCGATGGCGCCACGGCCGAGACGGATTTCCACACGGCGCTCACCTTCGCCCACGTCTACCGCGCGCCCGTCATCATCAACGTGGTCAACAACCAGTGGGCTATTTCCACTTTCCAAGCCATAGCGGGTGGCGAAGGCACCACGTTTGCGCAGCGCGGCGCGGGGGCCGGTATTGCCTCGTTGCGCGTGGACGGAAACGATTTCCTGGCCGTCCATGCGGCCTCGCAGTGGGCGGCAGAGCGGGCCCGCTCCAACCACGGCCCTGCGCTGATCGAGTGGGTCACCTACCGGGCCGGGCCGCATTCCACGTCGGACGATCCGTCCAAGTACCGCCCCGCCGATGACTGGCAACGCTTTCCACTCGGTGACCCGATCGCGCGACTCAAGCAGCATCTGGTGTCCCTGGGGGAATGGACCGAAGAGCGTCACGAGGCGACCCAGAAAGCGCTGGAGGCCGAAGTGGTTGCCGCGCAAAAGGAGGCCGAGACCCACGGCACCCTGCTCGATGGCCGCGTGCCCAGCGCCGCGACCATGTTCGACGATGTGTACAAAGAAATGCCGGAGCACCTGCGCCGGCAGCGTCAGCAACTGGGGGTTTGAGCCATGGAAAAGCAAGAAAAAAATCAGGCGACCCAGGCTGAAGCGGTGCCCATGACCATGATCCAGGCGCTGCGTTCAGGCCTCGATGTGATGATGGAGCGCGACGACAACGTCATCGTATACGGGCAGGATGTGGGTTATTTTGGCGGCGTGTTCCGCGTCACCGAAGGCCTGCAAACCAAGTACGGCAAGTCGCGCTGTTTTGATGCCCCCATTTCGGAGGGCGGCATCGTCGGCACCGCCGTGGGTATGGGCGCCTATGGGCTGCGCCCGGTGGTGGAAATCCAGTTTGCCGATTATTTTTACCCGGCGATGGACCAGATCGTGTCCGAGGCGGCGCGCCTGCGCCACCGCTCGGCAGGCGACTTCACGGCGCCCATCACCATCCGCATGCCCTGCGGCGGCGGCATCTACGGCGGGCAGACGCACAGCCAGAGCCCCGAGGCCATCTTCACGCATGTCTGCGGGGTGCGCACGGTCATGCCGAGCAATCCGTACGACGCCAAGGGCCTGCTGATTGCCTCCATCGAGAACGACGACCCGGTCATCTTCCTGGAGCCCAAGCGCATTTACAACGGCCCGTTCGACGGCCACCACGACCGGCCGGTGGTGCCCTGGTCCAAACACGCCATGGGTAAGGTACCCGAGGGTTACTACACGCTGCCGCTCGACAAGGCGGCGGTGTTTCGCCCCGGCAAGGCCGTGACGGTGCTGACCTACGGCACCATGGTCTGGGTGAGCGAATGCGCCGCGCGTGAGACCGGCGTGGACGCCGAGATCATCGACCTGCGCACCATCTGGCCGCTGGACCTGGAGACCGTGGTGGCGTCTGTGAAGAAGACGGGCCGCTGCGTCATCGTGCACGAAGCCACCGGCACCGGCGGCTTTGGCGCCGAACTGGCGGCGCTGGTGCAGCAGCATTGCTTCTACCACCTCGAAGCCCCCATCGAGCGCGTGACCGGCTGGGACACCCCCTACCCGCACGCCCAGGAATGGGCCTATTTCCCCGGGCCCGCACGCGTGGGCGCGGCCTTGCAGCGCGCAGTGGAGGCATGACCATGGGAATTTACGCAATCCGCGTGCCCGACATTGGCGAGGGCATTGCCGAAGTGGAGCTGGTGACCTGGCATGTGCAGCCGGGCGACATGGTGGCAGAAGACCAATCCATCGCCGATGTGATGACCGACAAGGCCACGGTGGAAATCCCGTCTCCCGTGTCCGGCAAGGTGCTGGCATTGGGCAGCGCCGTGGGCGACACCATTGCCGTGGGCTCGGAGCTGGTGCGGCTGGAGGTGGAGGGTGCCGGAAATTTGAAGGAAAATTCGGCTCCAGCGCCCGTCCATCAAGCGCAATCAGCTCCTGTTTTGGTAGCAAAAAGCGAGCCGCCTGCTCCCGCACCGGCCCAGCCCGTGGCACGGGCGGAAGCTGCACCTGCGCCCTTGCGCTCGGGCGCGGTGCAGCGCAGCGCACCCGCCGTGGTGCGTGCCGCGGGTGAGCGCCCACTCGCATCGCCTGCCGTGCGCCAACGTGCGCTGGATATGGGGCTGGAGCTGCGCTACGTGCATGGCAGCGGCCCGGCCGGGCGCATCTTGCAGGGCGATCTGGAGGCCCACGCTGCCATCGGCGGTCAAGCTCCCACCCAAGGCCCTGCGGGTTACGCTGAACGCCATGGCGAAGAGGCCATCCCCGTCATCGGCCTGCGCCGCAAGATTGCGCAGAAGATGCAGGAGTCCAAACGCCGCATTCCGCATTTCAGCTACGTCGAAGAGATCGACGTGACTGAGCTGGAGGCCTTGCGCGCCAAGCTCAACAGCCTGTATGGCACGACGCGCGGCAAGCTCACGGTGCTGCCCTTCCTGGCGCGCGCCATGGTGCTGGCGCTGCGCGAGTTTCCGCAAATCAACGCCCGCTACGACGACGAGGCGGGTGTGGTCACGCGCTACGCCGGGGTGCACCTGGGCGTCGCTACGCAGACTGAGGGCGGGCTCATGGTGCCGGTGCTGCGCCACGCCGAAAGCCTGGACCTGTGGGCCTGCGCTGCCGGTATTGCCGGTGTGGCCGAAGGCGCGCGCAGTGGCAAGGCCGCGCGCGATGCGCTGTCGGGTTCCACCATCACGCTGACCAGCTTGGGCGCGCTGGGCGGTATTGCCAGCACGCCGGTCATCAACCACCCCGAGGTGGCCATCGTCGGCGTCAACCGCATGGTCGAGCGGCCTATGCTGCGTGGCGGGCAAGTGGTGGGGCGGCTCTTGATGAACCTCTCGTCCTCGTTCGACCACCGCGTGGTCGACGGCATGCATGCCGCGCAATTCATCCAGGCCATGCGCGCGCTGCTGGAAACCCCGGCCCTGCTGTTTGTGGAGTGAGGCGATGAAGGATATTTCGACAAAGTTACTCGTCATTGGCGGCGGCCCCGGCGGCTACGTGGCCGCCATTCGCGCTGGGCAACTGGGGATTCCCACCGTGCTGGTGGAAGGCGAGCGCCTGGGCGGCACCTGTTTGACCATTGGCTGCATCCCCTCCAAGGCGCTGATTCATGCGGCGCACGAATTTGAGCGGGCGCAGCACCAGGCGGGCGGCTCGCAGTTAGGCATTCGGGTGCAATCGCCGAGCCTCGACATCGCGCAGACGGTGCGCTGGAAGGACGGCATCGTCAACCGCCTCTCCGGCGGCGTGGGCGCGCTGCTGCGCAAGGCCGGGGTGCAGGTCATCCAAGGCTGGGCGCATATCGAAGACGGCAAGACAGTGCGCGTGGAGTCCGCAGAGGGTGAAGCCGTACACGTGCGCTGCGAGCACTTGCTGCTGGCCACCGGCTCCGAACCGGTCGAACTGCCCACGCTGCCCTTTGGCGGGCCGGTGGTGTCTTCGACGGGCGCGCTCTCGCCCGAAACCCTGCCGCGTCGCCTGGTCGTCGTGGGTGCGGGCTATATCGGGTTGGAGCTGGGCATGGCTTACCGCAAGCTGGGTGCCGAGGTGGCGGTGGTCGAGGCGGCCGAGCGTGTGCTGCCGGGCTACGACGAGGAGCTGACCCAGCCCGTGCTCGATGCCCTGGAAAAGAGTGGCGTGGTGTTGCACTTGGGCTGCAGCGTGCAGGGCTTTGACGAAAAGCACGGCGTGCGCGTGCGCAGTGCCCGCGCCGACGAGTTTGCTCTGCCCGCCGACCGTGTGCTCGTCGCCGTGGGCCGAAGGCCGCGCACCACGGGCTATGGCATGGAGTCTTTGCAACTCGACATGGCTGGGCGCTATGTGGCGGTGGATGCGCAGTGCCGAACCTCCATGCGCAACGTCTGGGCGATTGGCGACCTGACGGGCGAGCCCATGCTGGCGCACCGTGCCATGGCGCAGGGCGAGGTGGTGGCCGAGGTGATTGCAGGCAAGGTACGGCGCTTTGAGCCTATGGCCATTCCGGCGGTCTGTTTCACCGATCCCGAGATCGTGGTGGTAGGCCGCACGCCGGGCGAGGCGCGCGCTGCGGGGTTCGACTGCATTGACGCCGCCTTCCCCTTTGCCGCCAATGGCCGTGCCATGACGCTCGAAGCCACCAAAGGCTTTGTGCGCGTGGTCGCACGGCGCGACAACCATCTCATCCTGGGCTGGCAGGCGGTAGGCCAGGGCGTGGCGGAACTGGCGGCGGCGTTCACGCTGTCGTTGGAAATGGGCGCGCGGTTGGAAGACGTTGCCGGCACCATCCACGCCCACCCGACGCTGGGCGAGGCGGTGCAGGAGGCCGCACTGCGGGCGCTGGGGCACGCAATTCATATCTGACTCCCCGTCTTTGATGCGCCCCTCTCCCCCGACCCCTCCCCCGCGAGGGGGGAGGGGAGGTGTTACCCCCTCTCCCCTGGTGGGAGAGGGGCAGGGGGAGAGGGGGACGCCACCGGTGCTGCGGGGCGGCCCTTGCACGGTGGACCTGGTCTGGGCCGCGCCAGTTTCGTGGGGCGCGTGCATCTGCCAAACTGAGGAACTCCACCGGAGAAAAATGGGGTTGGCTCCGGTAAGCTTGCGGCCATGCACCTCTACCGCTCTGCGCTGCTGCGCTTTACCGACGACGGCCAGGCTGTCTATGAAGAGGATGGCCTGCTGGCCATCGGCCCCGATGCCCATGGCCGCCAGCGCGTGCAGGCGGCCGGTGCCTGGCAGCAGCTCGCGCCGCAGTTCGCCGGGCAGCCGATCACGCACTGGCCGGGGCGCATCATTGCGCCCGGTTTTGTGGACATGCATGTCCACTACCCTCAGACGGACGTGATCGGCTCCCCCGCCGAAGGCCTGCTGCCCTGGCTGGAAAACTACACCTTTCCGCATGAGAAGCGCTTTGTCGCGCACGGTTATGGCGAGCAGGTGGCGCACTTCTTTTGTGATGAGCTGCTGCGCAATGGCGTCACGACGGCGTTGGCCTTCGCCACGTCGCACCCGCAATCGGTCGATGCGCTGTTCACCGAAGCCCGTCACCGCCAGTTGCGCCTGATCACG
This sequence comes from Giesbergeria sp., assembly GCA_030690515.1. GTDB lineage: Bacteria > Pseudomonadota > Gammaproteobacteria > Burkholderiales > Burkholderiaceae_C > Simplicispira. Next base: position 3,329 of record JAUYGP010000516.1, on the reverse strand, counting down.
GGCAAGGTGCTGCAGGACCGCCATTCGCCCGACGGCGTGCGCGATGAGACCGAGCAAAGCCTGGTCGATACCGAGGCGCTCATCCAGCGCTGGCATGGCGTGGACCGGCTGGGCTACGCCATCACCCCGCGCTTTGCCCCCACCAGCACCCCGGCGCAGTTGCGCGGCGCGGGTGAACTGGCGGCGCGCTACCCCGACGTGTGGATCCAGTCGCATGTGGCCGAGAACCTGGACGAAGTGCGCTGGGTGCAGGAACTGTTTCCGCGCTCGCGCAGCTACCTGGCCGTGTACGACGACTTTGGCCTGATGCGTGAGCGTGCTGTGTATGCCCACTGTATTCACCTGGACGAGGCCGACCGCGCCCTGATGCGCGAACGCCGCAGTGCTGCGGCCGTCAGCCCCACCAGCAATCTGTTTCTGGGCAGCGGATTTTTTGACTACGCCGGGGCAGACCGCGCCGGTTTTGCCTATGGCCTGGCCAGCGATGTGGGCGGGGGGACGAGTTTTTCGCCGTTCCACACCATGCTGGCGGCCTACTATGTGGGCCGGGAGGGGCAGACCAAGCCCGGCCTGAGTCTGTCGCCCCAACAACTGTGGTGGCAGCACACGGCGGGCGCGGCCCGCGCGCTGGGCTTGGCGGGCGTGGTAGGTAACCTGCAGCCGGGGTGCGAGGGTGACTTCATTGTGCTCAATCCCCAGGCCACGCCGCTGCTGGCACGGCGCACGGCCCAGGCAGACAGTTTGGACGAGTTGCTGTTTGCCATGATCGTGCTGGGCGATGACCGTCTGGTGGAACAAACGGTCATTTCTCAAGCAAAATAGGCCCCTAGCGCTTGATGGTCAAGCGCTGATAGCTATCAAAAAAGTAGTACTGACGAGGAGCCTTCCACCATGAGCATCAAGAGCGACAAATGGATCCGCCGCATGGCGGCCGAGCACGGCATGATCGAGCCCTTCGAACCCGGTCAGGTGCGCGAAGTCGAGGGCAAGAAAATCATCAGCTATGGCACCAGCAGCTATGGCTATGACATCCGCTGTGCGCCCGAATTCAAGGTCTTCACCAACATCCACAGCACCGTGGTGGACCCGAAGAATTTCGACGAAAAAAGTTTTGTCGATTTTCATGGCGACAGCTGCATCATTCCGCCCAACAGCTTTGCGCTGGCGCGCACCATGGAGTATTTCCGCATCCCGCGCAATGTGCTGACCATTTGCCTGGGCAAAAGCACCTACGCGCGCTGCGGCATCATCGTCAACGTCACGCCGTTCGAGCCTGAATGGGAGGGCTATGTGACGCTGGAGTTTTCCAACACCACGCCGCTGCCGGCCAAAATTTACGCGGGCGAAGGCTGCGCCCAGGTGCTGTTCTTCGAGAGCGACAAGGACGATGTCTGCGAAGTTTCGTACAAGGACCGGGGTGGCAAATACCAGGGCCAGCACGGCGTAACCCTGCCCCGTGCTTAGAGCGACCCACAAAACTCTTCTGGCGTCGTTGCCGCGTCTTGTCGTACGACTCGTACTGACTGCGACACAGCGCCTAGCCAGAATCGCTTCGCTGAGTTTTGTGATCCGCTCTTAAAATGCCCACCCGTCCGACACGACGCACCAGGAGAACACCATGAAATGGGAAGGGAATCGTCAGTCGGACAACGTGGAAGACCGGCGCGGCTCGGGTGGCGGCATGCCCGTGTTTGGCGGGCGCAGCATCGGCATCGGCACCATCGTCGTTGCGCTCCTGGGCGGCTGGGTGCTGGGGATCAATCCCATGACCATCCTGGGGTTGCTCAGCGGCGGCAACCCGGCGCAGGTGCAGCAGGCGCCGGCACAGCGCCCGCCTGCGGACGACACCATGGCGCGCTTTGTGTCCACGGTGCTGGCCGATACCGAGGATGTGTGGACCGATGTGTTTCGCCAGCGGGGCAGCAACTACCAGCAACCGCGCCTGGTGCTGTTTCGCGGCGCTACGCCCACGGCCTGCGGCGCTGGGCAAGCGGCCATGGGGCCGTTTTACTGCCCTGCGGACCAGAAGGTCTACATCGACCTGGGGTTTTATGAAACCCTGAAGAACCGCCTGGGCGCCCCCGGTGACTTCGCCCAAGCCTACGTGATTGCCCACGAGGTAGGCCACCATGTGCAGAACCTGCTGGGCATCAGTACCAAGGTGGATCAGATGCGCGGCCGGGTCGGGCAGGCTGAACTCAACCGCCTGTCGGTGCGGCTGGAGCTGCAGGCCGATTGTTTTGCGGGGGTCTGGGCGCACCATGCGCAAAACGCCCGCCAGATTCTGGAGCAGGGCGATGTGGAGGAAGCCATGAACGCGGCAGCCAAGATTGGTGACGACGCCCTGCAGCGCGCGGGCGGCGGAGCCGTAGTGCCCGACAGCTTCACGCACGGCACCAGCGCGCAGCGCCAGCGCTGGTTTCACACCGGGTTGCAGCACGGCAGCCTGAAGTCCTGCGACACCTTCGCGGCCCGCACGCTCTGACATCTTCGCGGCCGACGCGGGCTTTTCCCATGCCGAGTGCCATCACCCGCCACCTGCGCCGCCGCCGTGCTGGCCAGGGCCGTGTTGAAGCGGCGGTGCCGCAAGGGTCAGACCCGCCGCCTTCGGGCATGGCGGCCGCCTGGTCGGCGGCTGCAGTTACCGTGCCGCATGCCGTGGGGCTGGGGTTGTTGGCGTTCGCACCCCTGGCGGGCGACTATTCCCTGGCGGCGCTGGCCCTGTGGTCGGCCGCACTGCCCGGGCTGCTGCTCACCCTGGCCGCGCCCCGCCCGGGGGTGGTGTATGCGCCCACCACCGTCGTGGCGCTGTTGTTTGCCGCCGTGCTGGCCACGGCCCATGGGGCGGCACCGGCGCTGGGACTGAGCGCGCGGCAGGTGCTTGCGGTGAGCGGCGCCACAGTGGCATTGGCCTTTGTTTTTCAGTGGTTGCTGGGCGTACTGCGCATGGCCTCGGTCGCCCGTTTCTTGCCCATTTCGGTCACGCATGGTTTTGCGGCCGGGGTGGGTCTGTCGATGGTGGTGGGCCAGGTGCGCGGTGGTTTTGGCAGTGGGTCATTCACCGATGCGCGCATGGGTTGGCATGCCATGGCAGCGCTGGCCGTGGTGGGGCTGGCCTGGTGGCTGCGTGGCCGCTGGCCCCGGACGCCGGGTTTACTGACGGCGGTGGTCGTGGTGGCCCTGGCGGTGGCGCTGGCCGGGCTGTGGGGTATGGGCCTGGGTGCGGTGTTTGTCCCGGCAGCCCCGCCCAGTGCCTTTGCGGGGCCACTTTGGCCTGACTGGACGGGGATTCCGTGGATCGCCCTGGCGCAGCAGCATGGCCAGGCGCT
>JAUYGP010000512.1 GCA_030690515.1 Giesbergeria sp. | reverse complement strand
GGTGCGCTCAGCAACGAAGAAAAATCTCGGTTGCTGGAGGGCGTGCAACTGGATGACGGTATGGCGGTTTTCGGATCCATTGAGGATGGTGGTGGCGAGGGTTCCAATTGCTGGTACCGCGTGACCATTTCCGAGGGGCGGAACCGCGAGGTTCGGCGCATGTTGGAAGCTGTGGGTCATGCCGTCAGTCGACTGATTCGTATCCGTTACGGTGCCATGGTCTTGCCCAAGGGGCTCAAGCGTGGTGCCTGGATGGAATTGGAAGAATCTGACATCGCGGCCTTGATGAAAGCGGCTGGAGCGGAGCGCTCCCCCCGGATGAACGCTGATCGCGACGCGCCGGTATCGCAGCGCAACGATAGAAATGCCCGTGGACGACGCGGTAGCCCGGGTGAGGCAGGGCGGGGCGCGCAGGGCCGCCCGATTTTCACCAAGAACCGGAATCCGGAGGTGCGCAATCAAGGCGGCTCTGCCCAGCCTGACCCGCTGAAGACCTCGGTGGGCTATATCGGGACAGACAGTCTTGCGCGCCAGCGCCAGGCCCAGCGGCGAGATGGCCGCGGGGCGGGTGGGCCGCGTGGCGGTGGTCGGGGCGGCCGCTGAAGCTTCTCTTTTGAGGACGCCGGGTTAGAATCAAAGGCTTTGTCTGCAAGGCAAAATCATCATCCAAGAACCTATCCAGGAATTATCAAATGGCTATTGAACGCACCCTTTCCATTATCAAACCCGATGCCGTGGCCCAGAATGTCATCGGTCAGATCTATGCACGCTTTGAAGCGGCTGGCCTGAAGGTTGTTGCCGCCCGCATGGCGCACCTTTCCCGCCTGGAAGCCGAGCAGTTCTATGCTGTGCACCAGGCCCGTCCCTTCTTCAAGGACCTGGTGGATTTCATGGTGTCTGGTCCCGTCATGATCCAGGCCCTTGAAGGTGAAAACGCCATCTTGAAGAACCGTGAACTGATGGGCGCAACCGACCCCAAGAAGGCTGATGCCGGCACCATTCGCGCCGACTTTGCCGACAGCATTGATGCCAACGCAGTGCATGGCTCCGATGCCGCGGAAACGGCGCAGGCGGAAATTGCTTTCTTCTTCCCTGGCATGGCAATTTACTCGCGTTGATATGGCATGTCCCCGGATGCGCTTTCCGTCCCGTCGTGGGTCATCGTGCGCCCGGGGTTTGCGATATTTTTGCGCTGGCAACAGCGTTAGTCGCCCATGAAAGTCAATCTCCTCGATTTCGACCTTGATGGGTTGGCCTTGTTTTGCGAGCGGCTCGGAGAAAAGCGCTTTCGAGCCACGCAGTTGTTTCGTTGGATACATCAGCGTGGGGCCGACGATTTTGACCAGATGAGTGACTTGGCCAAGTCACTGCGTGAAAAACTCAAAGGGTGCGCGCAGGTACTGGCTTTGCCGGTGATCAGTGAACACCAGTCTGCCGATGGCACCGTCAAATGGTTGTTTGACATGGGAGCTGGAAATGCGGTCGAAGCGGTCTTCATCCCGGAAGACGATCGGGGAACGCTTTGCATTTCATCCCAGGCTGGTTGCGCTGTAGGGTGCCGATTTTGTTCCACGGGGCACCAGGGGTTCAGTCGGAATCTGACAACGGGCGAAATAGTGGCCCAGCTGTGGTTTGCCGAGCGTGTGCTTCGTAAGCGGCTGGGCAGTGCCGACCGGGTGATCTCAAATGTCGTCATGATGGGCATGGGCGAGCCTTTGCAAAACTATGCGGCGCTCGTGCCTGCATTGCGGGTCATGCTCGATGACCATGCTTATGGCCTGTCGCGCAGGCGGGTCACGGTTTCCACATCAGGCGTCGTACCGATGATCGACCGTCTGGCGCAGGATTGTCCCGTTGCTTTGGCTGTGTCGCTGCATGCACCCAGTGATGTCTTGCGCGACAACCTTGTTCCTTTGAATCGCAAATACCCGATCCAGGAGCTGATGGATGCCTGCAACCGTTACCTGGAGCACGCGCCG
>JAUYGP010000508.1 GCA_030690515.1 Giesbergeria sp. | reverse complement strand
CTTTGCAGCATCGGCGGTTGGGTGGGAAGTGTTCAGGTGCTTACGCGCTTGCCTCTCATCCGCCAGGGACCGAGAACCAAAACCAAAAATAAAACGCGCAGGGCATGTGCATTTGCACAATGTAGCACATTTGCTTTTCTCTTCATCGGCGCGCGCGGCGCCACCAGTCCAGTGCCCGCGCCCAAGGGGTGCCGGGCTTTTGCTCGGACGGCGGCGGTTCGCTTTGGGCCTGCCCGCCTTGTTCGTACATATCGATGAGCAGCAGACCGTCGCCCAAGGTACGCCAGGCCAGCAGTTCCACCCGGTCAAAACCAGCACCCTCGTCTACGCGGCGCTGCTCCAGCGCCTTGTGCCAGGCTTCCACGGCGCGGCGCAATTCGCGCAAGGCGCTTTGGTAGGCGCCAAACTCATACAGCGAATGCCAGGCCGAGCCCAGGCCGGTAAGGAATAGCTGGTGTGTGCGTACGCCCTGCACCAGTGCGGCCGCATGGCGGGTGATGCTGGCAGCATCGTGCCGAGCACGGCGCGAACGCACCGCCGTATCCACCGCCTGCGCCAGCACGACCATGCTGTCACGCATCTGGCGCGACTCCTCATCCGCCACGCCTTCGCGCAGAAAGCGGCTGATGTCGCCAAACGACTGGATCGTCAGCTGAGAGAGGGGGCGCGTGAGGGCCATGCGCACCATTGTGCGACGCCTGCCCCGTTTGCGCTCATACCGCTACCGGGTCGCTTGCAGCACCGTGTCCGATGCGCAACGCGGCAGTCAGTCAGGCCGTACCACCCACAGTCAGGCCATCAATGCGCAAGGTGGGCTGGCCCACGCCCACGGGCACGCTCTGGCCTTCCTTGCCGCATGTGCCCACGCCACTGTCCAACCGCATATCGTTGCCGATCATGGTGACGCGCTTGAGCGACTCGGGGCCGCTGCCAACGATGGTGGCACCCTTGACGGGGTAGAGAATCTTGCCGTTCTCAACCCAGTAGGCCTCGCTGGCCGAGAACACGAACTTGCCTGAAGTGATGTCCACCTGCCCGCCGCCAAAATTGGTGGCATACAGGCCCTTCTTGATGCTGGCAACGATTTCCTTTGGATCTTTGTCGCCGCCCAGCATGTAGGTGTTGGTCATGCGTGGCATGGGAATGTGCGCATAGCTTTCGCGCCGCCAGTTGCCGGTGGGCGCCACACCCATCAGCCGGGCGTTGAGCGAATCCTGGATATAGCCTTTGAGAATGCCATCCTCGATGAGCACGTTGCGCTGGCTGGTGTTGCCTTCGTCGTCCACATTGAGCGAACCTCGGCGGTCGGTCAGCGTGCCGTCGTCGAGCACCGTCACGCCCTTGGCCGCCACGCGCTGGCCGATGCGCCCGCTGAACGCCGAAGACCCCTTGCGGTTGAAATCACCCTCCAGCCCATGGCCGATGGCTTCGTGCAGCAGGATACCGGGCCAGCCGGGGCCAAGCACCACGGTCATCTCGCCTGCGGGTGCGGGGCGTGATTCGAGGTTCACGAGCGCCGCGTGCACGGCCTCGTTCACGTACTGGGCGATCTGCTGGTCATCAAAATAATCGAGCCCGAAACGCCCGCCGCCCCCAGCCGAGCCCACCTCACGGCGCCCGCCCTGCTCGGCAATCACGGTGATCGACAGGCGCACCAGGGGCCGCACATCGGCGGCCAGGGTACCGTCGGCACGGGCGACCAGCACCACGTCGTATTCACTGGCCAGCCCGGCCATGACCTGGGCCACGCGCGGATCCTTGGCACGGGCCAGTTGCTCGGCCTTTTCCAGCAAGGCAACCTTGGCCGTGCTATCCAGCGAGGCAATGGGGTCTATTCCAGCGTACAGTTTTCGGCTTTTTGCTATCTTTGTTGCAGCTACTCGCGCACGTCCACCTTGCCTTGCAGCCGAAATAGACCGTACAGTGCGCGCAGCATCCAGCAAGGACGCCTCAGAGATATCGTCGGAATAGGCAAAGGCGGTTTTCTCACCGCTGACGGCGCGAACGCCCACACCCTGGTCGATGGAGAACGACCCGGTCTTGACGATACCTTCCTCCAGGCTCCAGCCTTCGCTGCGGGTGTACTGGAAATACAGGTCGGCATCATCCACCTGGTGCGCACGAATCTCGCCTAGCGCACGGGCCAAGTGGCTTTCATCCAGGCCGAAGGGCGCCAGCAACAATTGGCGCGCAATGTCGATGCGCTGGGCGGTGGGTGCGCTCTGCGGCGCGCCAGTGGGGGAACGAAGGGTCATGCGGGGATTCTAGAACCTGTTCAAAAACCCGGTCGCCACCTGCGGCGCAGGGTCAGACCACCGGTCGGGTTTCCTGCACAGGCTGGCGCTGCGCGCGCACGATAGACATCAGGATGCCCAGCGCCAGCCCCAGCGTCACCATGGCCGTGCCGCCATAACTGACAAAGGGCAACGGCACCCCCACCACAGGAAGAATGCCGCTGACCATGCCCATGTTCACAAAGGCATAGGTGAAGAAGATCATGGACACCGCGCCCGCCATCAAGCGACCAAAAAGCGTACCCGCCCCCATGGAAATGGCCAGCCCGCGCCAGACCAGGAATAGAAAACACACAATCAGGAACAGGTTGCCCAGCAGGCCGAACTCCTCTGAAAAAGCAGCAAAGATGAAGTCGGTGGTGCGCTCAGGGATGAATTCAAGGTGGGTCTGCGTACCCGCCATGAAGCCCTTGCCAAACACCCCGCCCGCGCCGATGGCGATCATGCCCTGGATGATGTGAAAGCCCTTGCCCAGCGGGTCGCGCGTGGGATCGAGCAGCGTGCAGATGCGCTGCTGCTGGTAGTCGTGCAGCACCGGCCAGCGCACCCCGTCGGCACACAGCTGGGGCTCGAAACCGACAATCAGCGCGATGCCCACCGCCCCCAGTAGCACGGGCGGAACCACCAGTTTCCAGGGCAACCCCGCGAAAAAGATAACCGATAGACCGGCGGCCAGCACCAGCAGCGACGTACCCAGATCGGGCTGCTTCATGATCAGCCCCACCGGCACGGCCAGCAGCAGGGCCGCCACCCCGAAGTCGAGCGGACGCAACTGGCCTTCGCGCTTCTGGAACCACCAGGCCAGCATCAACGGCATGCCGATCTTGAGCAGTTCGCTGGGCTGGATGACGATTCCCAGGTTAATCCAGCGCTGCGCCCCTTTCTTGGTGATACCAAACAGTGCTACCGCTACGAGCAGGGCCACCCCCAGGGCGTACAGGGGCACGGCCATGGCCATCAGCTTCTGGGGCGGGATCTGCGCCACCACAAACAAAATGGACACGGCGATCAGCATATTGCGGCCATGGTCTGCAAAGCGCGTGCCATGGTCATAGCCCGACGAATACATAGCCAGCAAGCCCACAGCGGCCAGCAGCAGAATGACGGCCACCAGCCAGCCATCAAAACCCTGGAAAAGGGGCAGGACGCGCTGCGCGAGGGTGGGTTTGCCAAAAGTGGTTGCCATGGCGCAATTATCGGGCGTACGACCGCCCCTGCACCCCGCGCGCCAATCAGCCTGCCTGGCGGAACGCCATCACGGCCTGGTTGCGCAGCGTGCGCAGCAGGCCCAGGGCCTTGTCGTCGACGGCGATGGCCCCTGGATGGGCGTGGTCGGCATAGATCAACGCGAAAGGCCTCCCCTTCATCTGCAAAGGCAGCAGCAAGAAGGTGGGGGCATCCAGGCTGCTGCGGTACCAGGCGGGCAGGCGTGCCTGCATGCGCGGCTCGGTGGCGTCTTGAATCAAGGTGTCGGCGCCGCGCAGGCACACGGCGGAAAAAAGATCACCCGGGGACTTGAGCGGCACCGCCATGGCGCGCACGGCCACATCGTGGCCCTCGCCCAGGCCAAAACGGCCGGTCAGAACGTCGGTCTTGGCGTCGCGCAGACAAAACACCATGCGCCGCACACCCAGGGCACGGAACATGGTCTCCAGAATCATGCGCAGCACATCATTGAGCTTGAAGCCCTCGTCCACCATCGCGTTTGTGATGTCCTGGATACCAGCGGACAACACTTCGGCCACCTGCGCCATGGCGGCCGGCCCGCCGGGGGCCTGCAGCGCAGCGGTGGGCAGAGGCTGCGTGGCCTGGGGGCGCAGTTCGTGCGCGGCCAGGGCGTCGTCCGGGGCTCCATCGCCAGCCACGGCAGATGTCGGCAACTGGAGCAGGCGGGCCGCCGGCGCATCGGGCGCCACCCGCAGGTCCAGGGCCTCCGCCATGGCCACCAGCTGGCGGCGTGCACGCAAAGTGGCCTCGGCAAAGTCCTGCGCTGACAGGGCGAGCGTGCGCGCATACTGGGCGGCCAGCCCCTGCAGGCTGGCCTCCACCTGCTGTGCATCGGCCAGCAGCAGGGTGCTGGCCACTTCGTTGGCCGCCCGGGCCACCCAGCGCAGCCGTTCCGTGCCCTTTTCGGGTGGTCGCATCGGTGGTGAGCCCAGGGGCTTGCGAATACAGCGCTGCAAGGCCTCGGGCAGGCCCCAGACCCGCGCCACACCCGCGCCCAGGTCTTCCAGCCCCACGCCCAGCACCTGCTGCGCCGCGGCCTCCTCACCCCCCTCGGTGCGGCCCGCCGCCACGATGGCGCGGATCTGTCCGGCCTCTTCAGGAAAATAAAACTCGCACAGCATGCGGCCCAGGTTCTGGAACATGGCACCAATGAAGGCTTCCTCGGCCTCGGCGGCGGCATCGCACAGTTCGGCCGCCACGGACCCAGCCATCATGGCGCGCAGGAATTCCTCGCGCATCTGGCTGGCGTGCTGCTGGTTCTGCATGTGGTCCAGCATCACCAGGCTGAGCGCCATGTTGCGCACCGCGTTGAACCCCACCAGGCTGACGGCGCGCGAGACGGTGCTCACACTCCCCCGGCTGGCATGGGCAAAGTGCACGCTGTTGACCAGCCGCAAAAGCTTGTGCGTAAGGGCCACGTCTTTGAGGATCTCGTGCGTCAGATCGCTGATGCTGTCGTCCTCCGACGTGGCCACGCGCTGGATGCGCGCCACCGAGTCGGACAGCGCCGGAAAATCGCTTTTGTGGCGCATGCGCCGCAACAAGAAATCGAGCGTGGCATTGCTCTGCGCCGTGGGCGCGCTGGCCGGTGCAGCCCAGGCGCGCAATGCATCCCGGAAATCATCCGCCGACACAAAGCGGGCCGAAGGTTCACGCGCCAAAGCGCGCAGCAGGATCGCGCGCAACGCATCGTCCACGCCAGGGCCTAGGTCCTTGGGCAGCTCGAGCACTTCATTGGCGATGCGATACAGCGCCTGCCAGGTATCACTCTGGTGGATCAGGGGCCGCCCTGTCAGCAGCTCCACCAGCACGAGCGCAGCCGAATAGATGTCCATGGACGGCGCGGGCGCCGCGCCCGCCGTGGCCTCGGGCGCCATGTAGGCGGGTGTGCCGCTGGCCAACTGCGCATCGGAGGCACTGGCCACGGCCGCGGCCAAGCCGAAATCCATGACCCGGGCGTGGCGCTGGGCGTCCACCATCACATTCGACGGCTTCAGATCGCGGTGCACAATGCCCGCCGCGTGGGCCGCCTGCAGGCCGTCGAGCACGTCCACCATCAGGGCCACAGCATCGTGCGGGGCGCAACGCCCGCGCTGCACCAGATGCTCGGCCAGCGTGGCGCCGGGTACATACTCGAACACGATATAGGGCTGCAGTCCCTGCACATCGGCCTCGAAGACCGGAACGATGTGCGGGTGCGCCAGCCGCCCTACATGGCGCGCCTCGCGCAGCCAGTGGTCCAGCACCGAAGCATCCTGACCCTGCACGGGCGGCAACAGCTTGATGGCCACCGGGCGCTGCAGGCGCGGGTCATGTGCCAGCCACACCGTGGCCTGGGCGCCCTGCCCCAGCACGCGCTGCAACTCAAACCGCCCCACCATGGCGGGTGCCGGGCTGCCCGCCCCCTTTGCGAAGCGTCGGGCGGTGGAAAGCGGGGCAAAATCGGGCATGGTGAGCAAGGGCAGGACGGGCACCGCACGGCACAGCGCCCCAATCCGTCCATCTTATGCCCGCTGTCCTGCAATGCGGGCAGTGATTGCCCGCATACCCTCCACGCCATGACCACCACCCACCTTCTCTACCTGCACGGCTTTCGCTCCTCCCCCCAATCGGCCAAGGCGCAGCTGATGGCGCAGCACGTGGCCCGCCAGCATCCGTCCGTGCACTTCTGGTGTCCGCAACTGCCGCCTTCGCCACGTGCCGCCATGGCGATGGTGAGCGCCGGCACAGCAGCTTGGCCACGCGCCACGATGGCCGTGGTGGGCTCTTCTCTGGGGGGCTACTACGCCAGTTGGGTCGCGCAGCAGGCAGCCTGCCCCAGCGTACTGCTCAACCCGGCGGTCAACCCGGCCCGCGACCTGGCGCGCCACATCGGCGACCAGACCAGTTGGCACGACCCGGCAGAACACTTTTACTTTGCCCCCGAATTCGTCGACGAACTGCGCGCGCTCGATGTACGCGACCAAAGCCCCGCCGCCCGCCAGATGGACATCATCGCCAAGGGCGACGAGGTACTGGACTGGCGCGAGATGGTGGCGCGCTACCCGCACGCTCGGCTGCGCCTGCTGGAGGGCGGCGACCATGGCCTGAGCGATTTCGCGGATCACCTGGACGCCGTCACTGCCTTTCTGGAATTGCAGTCACCTCCAAAAAATGGATAAAACAAACCACAAACGCATACCGTACAAGCGTAAGCAGCTCTCATTTTTGAATATTTTGGCGCTGACAGCCCCGCCCGGCGGGCCCGACTGGCGCGCATGGGACAATGGCCCCCATGCACGCATTGTTTGAAGAATCCGGCAAGTTTCTGGCCGGTCGCATCCTCTCCGAAGCCGAGTCTTCGGCCCAGATCGAGCTGGACTCGGGTAAACGGGTCAAGGTCAAGGCCACCCACATCCTGCTCAAGTTTGAGAAGCCCGCACCAGCGGAACTGGTGGCCCAGGCCCAGGCGGTGTCCGACACCATCGACCTGCAACTCGCCTGGGAGTTCGCCCCGGAGGGTGAATTCGGCTTTGCCGACCTCGCCCGCGACTATTTTTCGGCCAACGCCACGCTGGCCGAGCAGGCCGGTGCGCTGCTGCGTTTGTACGAGGCGCCGCACTACTTCCGCCGCGCGGGCAAGGGGCGTTTCAAGAAGGCCCCGGCCGACATCCTGCAGCAGGCGCTGGCCGCCATCGAGAAGAAAAAAGCTGTATTGGCGCAGATTGCCGAGTGGGCAGAACAACTCGGGCGCGGTGTCTGCCCCGCACCCATCCGCGAACAGCTCTACAAGATCCTGTTCCGCCCCGACAAGAACGCGCCCGAATACAAGGCCGTGGTCGAGGCCAGCCGCGCCACGCACACCGCACCGCTCGACCTGCTGCAAAAGGCCGGCGCCATTGATTCGAGCTACCAGTTCCACTGGAAGCGCTTTCTGCTGGACAACTTCCCCAAGGGCACGGGCTTCCCCGCGCTGGACGCCCCCCAGCCCCCGGCCGACCTGCCGTTGGCCGATGTACAAGCCTTCTCCATCGACGATTCGCAGACCACCGAGATCGACGATGCACTCTCTGTCTCCGGGCTCGGGACAGGCACGGTCACGATGGGTATCCACATTGCGGCGCCCGGTCTAGCAATTGCCCCGGGCAGCGCCATCGACCAGCTGGGCCGCAACCGCCTGTCCACCGTCTACATGCCGGGCTACAAGATCACCATGTTGCCCGACAGCGTGGTGCAGATCTACACGTTGGACGAGGGCCGCGCCAACCCCGCCGTGTCGCTGTACTGCACCATCGACGAGGCCACGCTGGAAATCACCGCCACCGAGACGCGCCTGGAGCGCGTGCCCGTGGTGGCCAACCTGCGCCACGACCAGCTGGACCACATCGTTACCGAAGCCTGGCTGGCCGATCCGAGTATTGAGGTCGAAAACACGCCTGAGCGCCTATCCAGCCTTCGCATGCAGCTCTCTTTTTTGCATCGTTTGGCACAAAAACTCAAGGCCGGACGCGAAGTGGTGCGCGGCAAGCCCGAGAACTTCAACCGGCCGGACTACAACTTCCGCCTCGTGGGTGGAGAGGGCGGCGAGCCGGGCGGCAGCGAAACCGTGCAGATCACCACGCGCCAGCGCGGTGCGCCGCTCGACCTCATCGTCGCCGAGGCCGCCATCGTCGCCAACAGCACCTGGGGCCAGTGGCTCTCCAGCCTGGGCGTGCCCGGAATCTACCGCAGCCAGGCCAGCATGGCGCCAGGTGTGAAGGTGCGCATGGGCACCAAGGCCCTGCCGCACGCGGGCATGGGCGTGAAAAGCTACACCTGGGCCACCAGCCCGCTGCGCCGCTATGTCGATCTGGTGAACCAGTGGCAAATCATTGCCTGCGCGCGCCACGGCGCCACGGCAGCACTGGCTGCGCCCTTCAAGCCCAAGGACGCCGAGCTGTTCTCCATCATCAGCAGCTTTGACGCCGCCTACAGCGCCTACAACGGCTACCAGGCCGGCATGGAGCGCTTCTGGACGCTCAAGTACCTCGAGCAAAACGGCATCACCGAGCTGGAAGCCACCGTCTTCAAGGAAGGCCCGGGCGGCAGCTTTCTGGTACGCGCCGACACGCTGCCCCTCGTCTTTCCGGTGCTGGGCGCGCAAAACCTGCCGCGTGGTGCGCGCCTGCGCGTCAAGCTGGGCGAGGTGGACGAAATCACCCTTGACCTACACGGCACCGTGCTCGAACGCCTGGACGACCCGCTGGACACCAGCGACGACGGCCCGGTGGACGACGAGGGTGGCGAGGACGACGACAGCGCCGTGGCCGGGCCCATCGCCATTGCGGTGGATGTGAATGAGCCAGAAGCGGGCGCCACCGCCGATAATCCGGCCCCGTGAACATGACCCCCACGCTCCCTCACTCCGTGTGGTCGCTGCCCCCAAAGGGGGCCGCTTTTCATTTTGGGGCTGCCCTGAAGTGAAGTCCCCCCCTGTGTCGCTGCGCTCCTTCCCCCCGCTCTCGCTGCGCTGCGCGCTGCGGGCAGGGGGACGCCCCCAGCGCGGCGGGACGGCCCTTGCGCGGGGGCAGCTGATCTGGGCCGCGCCCGTTTCATGCAATGCAAATGACTCGTAGCACGTAGCGCGATCAATACCTGCGATGAAAAATACTTTCACCCGCTTCAGCACGCTACAGCTCACGCTGGGCGTGTCGGTGGCCGTGCACGCGGCCATCCTGTCCGTGCGCTTCATCGACCCCGAGGGTTTCAACCGCGTGTTCCAGGACACGCCGCTCGAAGTCATCCTGGTCAATGCGCGCTCGAACGAGGCGCCTACCAAGGCCCAGGCCATTGCGCAGTTTTCGCTGGCTGGCGGGGGCGATGCAGAGAAGGGCCGGGCCACCAGCCCGCTGCCCTACTCGGCCCTGACCAGCGTGGGCGACGACTTTGAGGAAATCCAGCGCAAGACCGACGCCATGCTCGAGGAGCAAACCCAGCTGCTCGCCCAACTGCGCAAGCAAATTGCCACCCTGCCCGCGCCCGATCCGCGCAAGCCCAGCCAGAATGCCGCACAGACCGCGCAGGAAGAACGGCACCGCCAGCTCGTGAAGATCCTGGCCGAGATCGAAAAGCGCATCAACGAAGAAAACGCCCGCCCCAAGAAGCGCTACATCAGCCCAGCGACCCGCGAGGAGGTGTATGCCGTGTACTACGACGCCTTGCGCCGCAAGGTGGAGGACAAGGGCACCGTCAACTTCCCCGAATACGGCGGCCAGAAGCTCTATGGCGAGCTGGTGATGATCGTTACCGTCAACCACGACGGCCGGGTGCTGGCCACCGAAATCGTGCAGGGATCGGGCAACCGTCGACTCGACCGCCAGGCCGAAGCCATCGCCATGGCCTCGGGCCCTTTTGGCCCGTTCGGTGCCGACATGCGTAAAAAGGCCGACCAGATCGCCGTGGTCTCGCGTTTCAAGTTCACCCGCGACCAGACCCTGGAAACCACAGTGCGATGACGGCCACACCCGACCAGTATTGCGTGATGGGCAACCCGGTGGAGCACAGCCGCTCGCCCTGGATCCATGCCCGCTTTGCCGAGCTGACCAGCCAGGCGCTGCACTACGAACGCCGCCTGGTGCCGCTGGACGGCTTTGCCCAGGCGCTGCACGCCTTCGCCGCCGCCGGAGGCCGGGGCTGCAACATCACCGTGCCCTTCAAGCTCGAAGCTGCGCAGGCCGCCACGCACCGCAGCGAGCGCGTGCAACTGGCCGGCGCCGCCAACACCCTCACCTTCAAGGACGGCGCCATCCACGCCGACAACACCGACGGCCTGGGCCTGGTGGCCGACATCGAGCGCAACGCAGACATACGCCTTGCCGGGCGCGATGTGCTGCTCATCGGCGCGGGCGGCGCCGCCGCCGGTGCCCTGGGCCCGCTGCTGGCTGCGGGGCCGCGCAGCATCACGGTGGCCAACCGCACCCCGGCCCGCGCACAGGCGCTGACACAAAGCCATGCACCGCTTGCACTGCTACAAAAAACAGAGCTGCTTGCGCAATCCACACAGGCGCTAGAGGCCAATTTCGATATTATTATTAACGCCACAGCCAGCAGCCTGGCGGGCGGCGAAGTGCCTGTGCCCGCAAGCGTGTTGCGCCCCGGCAGCCTGGCCTACGACATGATGTACGGCCCCGCCGCGCAGGGCTTTCTGGACTGGGCCACGCAGCACGGCGCGCACGCGCGCGATGGCCTGGGCATGCTGGTGGAACAGGCGGCCGAGGCTTTTCTGGTCTGGCGCGGCGTGCGCCCACCGGGCGGCCAGGTGTTGGCCGAACTGCGCACACTGATGGCCGCGCCCACACCCTAACGCGCACCCACACGCATGAAAGCCTTGCTGCGCTGGATCGGCCTCGTCGCGTTTGCGGCGCTCGCCCTGGAACTGTTCTTTGTGCTGCGCATAGCCACGATGGCGGTGGTCAACCCCGAATCCACCACCTTCCAGCGCTCTGAAGCCTGGGCCCAGATCGCAGGTGACGACACCCTGCGCTGGCGCCAGCAGTGGGTGCCCTACGCACAGATCAGCAGTCACCTCAAACGCGCCGTGATCGCGTCGGAGGACGACGGTTTCGTCAACCACGAAGGCGTGGACTGGAACGCCATCGAAAAAGCCTGGGAGCGCAACGCCAAGGCCGAGGCACAAATTACCAAAGCCCAGGCCCGCACCCCCGACAAACCGGTGCGCGCCCCCAAGATTCGGGGCGGCTCCACCATCACCCAGCAACTGGCCAAGAACCTGCTGCTCTCGGGCGAACGTACCCTGGTGCGCAAGGGGCAGGAGTTTGTACTCACGCTGGCGCTGGAGCAGTTCCTCTCCAAGGAGCGCATCCTGGAGATCTACCTCAACAACGTGGAATGGGGCAACGGCATCTTCGGCGCCGAAGCTGCCGCCCGGCACTACTTCCGCAAAAACGCCGCCCAGCTTGCCCCGCACGAAGCCGCCCGCCTGGCCGTGATGCTGCCTGCCCCCAAGCGCTTCGAGAAAATGCCCAACTCGGCCTATCTGTCCGGGCGCACGCGCACCATTCTGGGGCGCATGGGGAATGCGGAGCTGCCCTGAAGGCGTCCGGCCAGTGGCTGCACCAAGGAACGCAGGGGCTCTTGCACCCAAACCTGGGCTTTGCGGCCGATGTATTGATGACGGGGCTTCAGCAAGACAGCAAGGCCTGTGCCCCACCAGTGCGCTGACCTTGCTTGGACCCTCGGGCAACGCTTCGTGCTCGGCTCAGCCAGCAAACGCCAATGCAGCTTGCTGGCGAGACGCAATGTGCATCTTGAGCGCAGCCACCGCATTGGTGAACGCACTCGCCGAGGTGAAGGTGTAGCCGCTGCGTTCGCTGGCGACCGCGCTACGAATCAACGCAGCGCGGGCATCGATCACGGCGCCAAGTGTGCTGCTGTCGAAGTGCGAGCGGACGAACTCCCGGACGTAGCTCGTATACAGCGTCCGATAATCGCTGTCGCCACCGATGTAATAAACCAACGGCCACGCCGTGCTGGAAGCGAGGTTCAGCGGCAGACACTGTGGATTGCTGCTCAGCGCCTCATTGTTGTCCCAGGGCAGCCACTCGAGCCGACCACCGTTGTCAGCATTGGCGTACAAGTAGTAGTTGTGGGGCATCGCGCCGTAGCTGTCCCAGTTCTGGATCACGGTGTTGGCCGCCAGCCAACGGAGGAACTTCGGCACGTCGAACACCGCTTCCAGGGCTGCCTTCCAGGCCGTGCGGTTGCTGTTGTAGGTTGCCGTGTTGTTGATGGCCGTGTAGAGGGCCTGCACGTCGGCGTAGGTGGCCCCCTCCTCGTTGGTCTTGAGCGCCAGTTCGTCGGTGTCGAAGGTGCCCGTGGCGAAACTTCCGGCATCATCGTCGGGTTTGTACAGATTGCCGTCATCGTCGGTGAACTGCAGTTTGAGCACGGTATCTTCGACGTCCTCGACGAGGGTGTACAGGCCCCAGTACAGGGCCCCGCTGCCGTCACCGACGTCCAGATAGATCTGGTAGAAGGCCGAGTGCGAGCTTGCCAGCCCCCAATCCCGGAAGATGTCGTCGACCAGATGCTCACGCAGGGCGGAGGCATCCTGGTATCCGTTCTTCAGGTGCAGCGTCTTGAAGCCGTAGAAACGCTGCCCTGTGATGGCCGGATAGTCATCCTCGAATTCGTTGAACTTCAGCTTCAGGGGAAGTTTGCCGGAGTTGGCGTTGTAGAGGCTGGAATTGCCCTTGTAGCGTACGCCGACCTTGTACCACTCGATGCCGTCGCACCACACCGAACACGGGACAGTCACCGGGTCATCCAGCGACGTGAAGTCGCGTGAGTTGCCGAGCGTGGCGGCGAGTACGGCCAGATTGCTTCGCATCAGCAACCAGTTTGCGTTCTCTATCTTGATGTCGATGCGCCGAACCTTGTCGCTCGGGAACACCGTGGCGACGTTGGCTGCCAGCGCGGTGGTGCCGAGCTTGCCGTGCGTCGCGGCGGTCCATTGCGGCGTGTCGGCAAGCGCACTCAGCGTGACGCCATCGCTGTTGACCGTCGGGGTGCTCGAAGACGGGTCGGTACTGTCGCTGTCGGTGGTCTCGCTGTCCACGGATTCACTGCCGCCGCCCCCGCACGCGACAAGGGCGCTGCTGCCCAGCGCACCAACCATGGCCAGCAGAAGCCGGCGACGGTGCTCGGACGGGTTGGCGGCGTCGATGCGTTGCCTCGACGTTTCTGTCAGTTTCTTTTTCATTGCTACTCTCGCTTCGTGGTCATGTGAATCGGATGCACTGCGCACATCGCAACGGCCCCATGCGAGTTGATCATTCGCCGACCCCGACGAGATCGCATTCGCACAGGCGCGCCCGAAGCAACGTGCGCGTTGCCAGAAATCTCCGCCCCATGGGCGAATCCCCCTTGCGGACACTTCAGAGTGTGATGAGCAAATGTGGAGTAAGTGTGGAGACTCTGGCTCGCCCGGACTCGACGCGGTCAAGACCACCCCAGCCGCAGCAGGATCGAAGGCGAACTGCCGCCTATACGCCTACCGCTGTGTTGTCCGCCTCAGCAGACGCGATGTATCCGATAGACGACGCACCTCAATCCGGCGCATCGAAGCGGTATCCCACCCCGTAGACCGATGCGATGCAATTGCTGCCAGGCTCCGCCGTCTCGATTTTCCGACGCAGGTTTTTGACATGGCTGTCGATGGCGCGATCGCTCACATCGCGCAGATCGGCATGCACGCTGTCAAGCAGCTGCGCACGCGCGAACACACGGCCCGGCCGGCTCAGAAGCAGACGCAGCATGCGGAACTCCAGCGGTGTCAGTGACAGCCATTGACCGCGCCACGAGATGCGCAGGCCTGCGTCGTCCACGACCCAGGCTTGCGGCGAAACGCTGACGCGCCCGTCGCTTCGGCGCACCAGCGCCCTCACCCGAGCCACGATCTCCCTCGGGCTGAAGGGTTTGCACACGTAGTCGTCAGCACCGGTGTCCAGACCCAGCAAGCGGTCCACTTCATCGACGCGTGCCGTGAGCATCAGGATCGGTACGTCGCTGAACTGCCGCACGGCGCGGCACACGCCGATGCCGTCCAGGCCGGGCAGCATCAGGTCCAGGATGACCACCGCCGGGGGCGTGCGTTCGATCTGTGCGAGCGCCAGGTTTCCATCAGCGACGGCGCTGGCGGCGAAGCCGTCGCTGCGCAGGTAGTCGAGCAACAACTGTGCGATCTTGGCGTCGTCTTCGACAACCAGCACATGTCTGGGTTCGGTCATGGCGCCAAGGTGCCAGTGGCTGGCAGTTCGATGTGAAGGTGCAACCCGCCGAGCAAGGAGAGCGCCGCGCCGATTCGACCGCCGTGGCTGCGTGCGATTGCATCGCAGATGGCCAACCCGAGGCCGCTGCCACCCTGATGCCGGCTGCGGGCTGAATCGGCCCGGTACAGTGGCTCGAACAGGCGCGACAAGTCGGCTGCGGGCACGCCGGGCGCGCTGTCTTCGATATCCAGGGTCACCCTATCGCCTTGGCTTTTCAGCACCAGAACGATGCGGCCCGGCGCATCGGTATAGCGCAGGCTGTTCTCCAGCACATTGCCCAGCAGCTGCTCGATGCGCGCACGATCCCAGCAAACCGACAGCGCGGTCAACGGCCCCTGCTCAAAACCCAGTGTCAGCCCCTTGGCGGCCGCGCGCGGTTCAAAACGCGCCACCACGCGCTGAACCAGGTCCAGTGCGTCCAAGTCGCCAAAACTGCAAGGCAGCGACTGCAGATCCGACATGGCCAGCAGGTGCAGGTCATCGACCAATTTTCCCAGACGCAAGGCGTCTTCGTACAGCGACACGATGGCTTGCGGCTGCAGCGGCCTCACGCCGTCGATCAGCGCTTCGATCTCGCCGCGCAACACGGTCAGCGGCGTGCG
>JAUYGP010000506.1 GCA_030690515.1 Giesbergeria sp. | reverse complement strand
GCTTCAACGAGAAGAACCGCCTCGACGACTACGCCCGGATCGCCGCGCGGACCCCCGGAGAACAGCGCAAACTCATCTCAACCCTGTACGTCTAGGACCAGTACAGCGCGTTTGAGCGCGGCTTCAAACCTTCGCTCGATCAGGACCTGATGCTTGGGGGTGTGCAAGCGGCGCAGCTGTCACAACGACGCCTGCAGTTGGTGACCTCCGAGCAGACGATCGCCGCCTACCCGCAAAAGATCGCAGCGGTCGAGGGCCAGGAGCAAGCTTTGGCGCAGCGCATGTCGCCGGGCGCGACCTATAAGGCCTGCGTGGACTGGATACTCGGTACGCAGCAGCAGCAAGGGCGGCTGTCGTATGTCCAGGCACAGCTGGACGCCAACCCACCTGCCATTCACGACGTAACCACGGTCCGCCTGGAGGCGTTGCTGGCAGAGGCTTACCGCGTCCAGGGACTGTGGCAGGCGTTGTCCGCGCAACTCGCGGCCCGTGCCGGCGAGGTGTCGTACGCGAAGCTCTACGAGGCCGTGCTGGCCCTGGCCGACGGTGCGACCGCGTGTCCCGCCTGTGGAACAGGGCTGGCCGCCGTGGCGCAGGACCCGTTCTCCAGGGCACGACTCGGCTTGGAGCAGCTCGCGCAACTGGCTACCCTTCAGCAGCAAGAGGCCGGGCTTCGGACGCAGTTGAGCGAGGCGGTCCGAGCGCTGTGGGACGAAATGCGCCGCGTGGTTGCGGCGGCTGCGATTGCCTCTCCTACCGAATTGCACGCTGCGGGCCTGCCGCTGCTGCCGCCCACCGCTGCGGGTGAGTGGCTCGGCCAGTGGGTCGATGGGGACCGGCGCGCCTGGCAAGCCCTGCTGCGGATCGCCAAGATTATCGAAGGCTTCGACGTGCAAGTACGTGAGGTGCATGCTCAGCGTCGTGCGCTGGCCCAGGAGCGGAACCGCCTGCTTCAGCATCAGCTGGAGATCGAACGGCTTAGGACCATGCGCGCGACGGCGGACCAGGACCTGGCGGCCGCCCACCAGACGGTAGCCCATTTCGACGAGGTGAACCGCGACCTGATTCAGGCCGTCGCGGACGAAGTGCCGGTGGTGGCGCGCCATCAGCGAATCAAGGCCGCCTACGACGGTTTTTTGCCCGAGATCCAGGCCTACCTCACTGCTCTACCGGGTGAACTGCTGCAGGGGTTGGGAGAGCAGGCTCGCCACCTGTACAACGCATTCAACCGGGCCGATCCGCCGGGCGATCTGCTGCACGCGCTGTGGTTGCCCGTGGCGGAAAACGGCAAGATCGAGGTGGAGTTCGGCGGCGAGCCGGGCGTGCGCTACGACGCTCTGATCGTCTTCAGCGAAGGGCACATCAAATGTCTGGGCCTGGCGATTCTGCTTGCCAAGAACATCGCGCAGGGCTGCCCCGTGGTCATCTTCGATGACGTCGTCAACGCGATCGACGACGACCACCGCGATGGCGTATGGCGTACCTTCTTCGAGGACGGTCTGCTCGAAGGCAAGCAGGTCATACTCACCTCGCACGCCGAGGAATTCCTGCACCGCATCCAGCAGGAGTTGGGCGTCAGGCGCGCTGCGGCCATCAAGCGATATAAGTTCCTCCCGCATCGGGGAGAGCACGAACTGCGTGTCGACAGCGACCCGCCGACGAAGAACTACGTGCTCCTTGCACAGCAGGCGTTGGCAGCCGACGAGAAGCGCGAGGCACTGCGCCAGGCCCGTCCGGCGCTGGAGAGTCTGACGGACCGTCTCTGGACATGGCTGGGCCGGCGGGGGGACGGTCGGATCGACATCAAGCTGGGTGGGCCCCGCTCGCCCTGGGAGTTGAACAACAAATGCAGCAAGCTGCGATCGGCGGTCGATCGGATCGCGACACAGCACGCCGGTGCGCCGCAGGCGGTCGCCGCGCTCGCGGCCCTGCTCAATGTAAACGGCGCCAGCATCGAGTGGGGCTACCTCAACAGCGGCGTGCACGATTCACAACGTGATCATGAGTTCGATCGCTCAATCGTCAGAGTCGTCGTGGAATCAGTTGCGGCCTTAGATAATGCGCTTGATGTATTGCAGAGACGTTGAACGGTCGGACGTGGTCTGTTCATGACCGACCGTTCCTTGCCGCGCGAGCGGTCAGCTGGTACGTTGCCGGCAAAAGACCGCAATCGCTGCACAACGACATTGGGCTGCACCCCCCCAGCGTCACCTCAGGACCGATCCCAGCCAGCCACACCCCAATTTCCCCCAAGCCCCCGCTTTTGCTGCAATAACCATAGCTGCTAGCGCTTTACCCATAAGTGCTAGATGCCAAAAACACTCAAAATCCATGCGGCAGCCACCGTTGCAGTAACCCTTCCGCTTCAGCCTTCTCCTGCGCTGGGGGCAAGCCCGCCTGCCACCGGGCCGTTCTGCAACAATGCCGCACAACCAGCTAACGTGCCCCCTTTTTCCAAAGAGGAAGCTGGAGAAGTGCCTTTCGTAGTTTCTATGTGGCGAAGTTTTTATGCCAAATCAGCCTTTAGCAACCCTGGAATGGGCGCAAGAAGCTATGAAAACCATAGTGAATGTAAGGTGACTCTGCCATGAAGAAAGCAACCAACGCCACCGAACCCGCAAACCACATCGCCGTTTTCCAGGAATCCAGCATTCGCCGCGTCTGGCACAACGAGGAATGGTGGTTTGCCATTGTTGACGTGGTGGGTGTGCTTACCGATTCGGTGCAGCCAGAGGGCTACGTGAAAGACTTGCGCCGTCGTGACCCGGAGTTGGCCAAAGGGTGGGGGCAAATTGCCACCCCCCTTAGTGTTAAGACCGCTGGCGGTGCGCAGCGGGTGAACTGCGCCAACACCGAAGGCCTGTTCCGCATCATCCAGTCCATCCCGTCGCCCAAGGCCGAGCCCTTCAAACGCTGGCTGGCGCAAGTGGGTTACGAGCGGGTGAAGGAAATCGAAAACCCCGAGCTGGCCAGCGCCCGTGCGCGCGAGCTGTACCAGGCCAAGGGCTACCCGCAGGCATGGATTGAAAAGCGCCTGCGTTCCATCTCCGTGCGCGGGGAGCTGACCGACGAGTGGAAGGCGCGGGGCGTGGCGGAGGGAAAGGAGTATTCGATACTCACCGCCGAAATCGCCCGCGCCACTTTTGGCGTGACGCCTGGCGAGCACATCCAGATCAAGGGCTTGGACGTTGTGAAGACGGGCAACAACCTGCGCGACCACATGACTGATCTGGAATTGATCTTCACCATGCTGGGTGAAGCCAGCACCACCGAGATTGCCCGGCGCAGCGATGCTGTGGGCTTTGATGAAAACCGTACTTCCGCCAAAGAAGGCGGAAAAATTGCCGGTAACGCCCGCAAAGCGCTGGAGGCCAAGACGGGGAAGAAGGTGGTGAGCAAGACCCATTACCTGCCCGCGCCAACCGAGTCTGATCTGTTGGCAGACATTCCGCCCGCCCCGCCCGCAAAGCCCAAAGCGCGTAAATAACAGCCAGCTTCATCGCCTGCATCGACGAGAGCGGCGACGAAGGCTACGCCTTCCTGCCGGGCGAAGAAGGCACCGGGCCGTTCCCAGCCGCCAGCATCCCCCCGGCCGCGTCGCGCAGCTGACATACCGGACCGCGTGCCCCCACCCATAATTTGGGCATGACGACCCTCCGCTCCACCCTCGATTTCCTGCTTTACAACTGGCTCCAGGCCGAATCGCTCAGCGCGCGCGAGCGCTTTGCCGACCATTCGCGCGAGACGTTTGATGCCGTGTTCGACACCTGCGAGCGCATCGCGCGCGAGAAGTACGCGCCGTTCAACCGCACGGTGGACACGCAGGAGCCGCATTTCGACGGCGAGCGCGTCACGCTGCCGCAGGCCACCAAGGATGCGTATGACGCCTACGCCGCCTCGGGCATGCTCAGCGCGGCGCAGGATTACGACATTGGCGGCATGCAGTTGCCCTACACGGTGGACGCGGCGGCCAATGCCTTTTTTGCCTTGGCGTCGATCAGCATCAGCTCCAACCTGCTAAGCACGGGCAATGCCAACTTGCTGATGGTGCATGGCACCGATCTGCAGAAGAAGGTGTTCGCGCTCAACGAGTTTTCGGGGCGCTTCTCGGGCACCATGTGCCTGAGCGAGCCGCAGGCGGGTTCCAGCTTGAGCGACGTGGCCACGCGTGCAGTTCCTGACGAGGCCCCTTCGGTAGCCGCGGACGGTGCGGTGCCTTGGGAGCAAGACCCGCTGGGCCCGCGCTACCGCCTCACGGGCAACAAGATGTGGATTTCGTCGGGCGAGCACGACCTGTCGGAGAACATCGTCCACCTCGTGCTGGCCAAGATTCCGGGGCCGGACGGCAAGCTGGTGCCGGGCACGCGCGGCATTTCGCTGTTTGTCGTGCCCAAGAAGCTGGTGGATACCGAAGGCAACCTCACCGGCGTGCGCAACGATGTGGCGCTGGCCGGCCTGAACCACAAGCTGGGCTGGCGCGGCACCACCAA
>JAUYGP010000505.1 GCA_030690515.1 Giesbergeria sp. | reverse complement strand
ACCGCACGGCTGTTCGTGCCGTACGAAATCGCCCACCCGGTGTGGATGGTGGGCTTTCTGGTGCTCACGGCCATCACCTTCTGCCTGTTTGGTTTCATCATTGGCCTGTGGGCCGACAGCTTTCAGAAGCTCCAGATCATCCCGCTGCTGGTGGTCACACCACTCACTTTTCTGGGCGGCGCGTTCTACAGCATCAACATGCTGCCGCCGCTGTGGCAAACGGTGTCGCTGTTCAACCCGGTGGTCTACCTGATCAGCGGGCTGCGCTGGGCGTTCTACGGTCAGGCTGACGTGCACATTGGCGTGAGCGCGGTCATGACACTCGCGTTCATGGCGATATGCCTTTGCGTGGTGTGGTGGGTGTTCAAGACCGGGCACCGTATCCGCAAGTGAGCCTTGAAATAGCCGTCACACCAGCTTGCGAATCGGCTGATGGCGCCAGATTTTTCGGTAATAGGTAGCCTGCAGCAACAGCATCGCGGCAAAGGCGATCGGGTAGCCCATCCACACGCCCCTCAGCCCGAACTTCTGGCTCAGCAACCAAGCGGCGGGAACCTCAACCAATGCGATACAGGCAATCGCAATGCCCGTAGGCACCAACACTGCGCCGCTGGCCCGCATGATTCCTGATAAAGCAGCGGCCATGCCGAAGATCACGGTGCTCCACAGCATGATGTGCAGCAGCTCCTGCGCCACCTCGATCACGGCCGGGTCGGTGATGAAAAAACCCATCAGCGTGCGCGAAAAAAGGTAGCCCAGCAGCACCAGCGTGCCTGTGAGTGCGACGTTCATCCACAGCGCCGTGCGCACGATCGCGCCCAGCGTGTGCAGACGCCCGGCGCCAATGGCCTGCGCGCCCAGAATGGAGGTGGTGATGGCAATCGAGATGGCCGGAAACTGCACATAAGCCACCACCTGATTCACCGCGCCATAGGCTGCCGTGGCCTGCGAGCCGTAGCCGTTGACCAAGCCCAGCAAGGCCAACTCGGCGAGCGAGATCACAATCATCTGCACCCCGGTCGGGACACCCACGCGCAGCACGCCGCGCAGCAGCGTGAGGTCGATGCGCAAATGCGCTGCAAAG
>JAUYGP010000493.1 GCA_030690515.1 Giesbergeria sp. | reverse complement strand
ATCCACGCCGTAGTTCATGCCCCACTGCGTGCGGTCGATCGTGGCCTCGAAGTCGCCGCCGCAGACTTCGCGCTTGAGCATGGGGCTCTGGTAGCAGGCGAACTGGTTGGCCTTAAGCGTCACCGGGCCGGTTTTTCCCAGCAGCGTGAGCTGACCGCTGACTTCGCTGACCTTGTCGCCGTTGAAGCTGAACTTGTCGGACACGAAGGTGATTTTGGGGTGCTGCGCGGCGTTGAACAGGTCGGCGCTTTGCAGGTGCTTGTCGAACGCCGGGGTGCCGGAGTTGATCGACGTAGCGTCAAAGCTGATCTCTACTTTGCCCGTCTTACCTGCGCGGTCGAATTGCACCGTGCCTTCCTTCTTGTCAAAGCGGCCGCGGTTGACGGAGGCGCCAAAGTGGCTGATCTCGAAGGTGACGAAGGTATGCGTCGGGTCGACGGCGTAGGTGGCCGATTCGGCCTGGGCCAGTCCGGTGACAAGGGCAGCGGCTGCGGCCAGGGCGATGAAGGAAGTGCGCATGGGAGAGCTCCTGTGGAGGGTGGATGAAACGCGGGGAAAAGGGGACGGACGGCGGGGGGGCTCAGAGTTTGTCCACGCCAGTGAGTGCGAGCTTGAACTTCACCTGCACCTCGTCGGCCACCATGGAGGTGTCGGCCCACTCGCCATCGCCAATCTTGAAGGTCAGGCGCTTGAGGGGCAGGCTGCCCGTGGCGGTGGTGGTGCTGCCCGATTGCGTCAGCACGACCGGTACCGTCACATCGACCGATGTGCCCTTGATGGTCAGCTTGCCTGCAACGTCGAACTTGCCGCCGCCCAGGGCCTTGATGCTGGAAGACTCAAAAATGGCCTGTGGGAACTGGGGCACGTTGAACCAGACTGGCTTGGGTAGCTCGGCATCGGTTTCACGCGCGCCCATGGTGGCGCTGCCTGTGTCCACCGTGAAGCGGATGCGGCTGGTGGCCAGCCTGGCCGGATCGAACGCAAGCTTCGCATCGAATTTCTTGAAATGGCCTTGCAGGGGCACACCCATCTGGCGGGCGCTGAAGTCGATGCTGCTTTGCGCGGGCACCAGCTGCTGCTGGGCATGGGCGGGTACGGTGGTGGTGAGCAGGGCGCTGGCCAGGGCCAGGGCCGAAAGGGAGCGGAGGGTGTTGAGATGCATGGTTGGGGGTGTATCGAAAATCAGCGTCGGCCCGGCAGCATGCGTCGGAGCAGGCCATCGTTGTCGATCCACTGGTGCTTGAGGGCTGCTGCGATGTGCACCAGGACCAGGCCCGCCAGCGTAAAGGCCAGTGTGGCGTGGACGAGCTTGAGCGCGTCGGCCAGCGATTCACGGACCGGCACAAAATCAGGCAGCGGAACGAGGCCCAGAAACACCACCGGAAAACCCGCCGCCGAGCTGTAGGCCCAGCCCGCCAGCGGCACGGCGAAGAACAGCACATACAACGCGATGTGCGTGCCATGGTGGGCCCATTTTTGCCAGTCGGGCATGGCCTGTTCTATCGCCGCCGGCAGCACTGGCGGCCGGTGCGATAGGCGCCACAGCAGGCGCACCAGTGAGAGGGTCAGCACCGCCACGCCGGTCCATTTGTGCCAGTTGTAGAGCTTCAGGCGCTGGGGAGAAAAAGGCAGGTCGCTCATATAGGCGCCAAGGCCGAGCAGGCCCACCAGCACCAAGCCCAGCAGCCAGTGCAGGGCAATGGCTGTGGTGCTGTAGCGGCCGGTGTCTGGAGCGGAGGGAGAGCGTTGCATGGGGGTCTAGCGAGGGGAGGAAGTTGTTTTGCTGTGCTTGCCCACAGTGTAGGAAGTCCAGGCCCTGTTCGGTTTCAGCACGATTGACGCTATTATTCGAATAATTTGAATCAAATAGCGCCGCCAGTTCAATCGCCCGTGGGGGAAATGCCAAACGCCCGCACGCTCGGCATCTGGCGCAGGGTGACGGCGATCTTCGACAGGTTCTCGGTGTGGTGGGTGCGTATCACCATGCGGTATTCGTAGAACAGACCGTCGTCCGTGAGGCGCTGGCTCATATTGGCCACAGTGAAACCATGTTCCGCCAGGAAGGCCTTGAACAGCGGCTCCGGCATGACCTCCTCGCGGGCAAAGCGAACGAAATGGTGGGCATAAAAATGCGCCGGCATGCGCGCTTCGATCCAACGGAAGATGGACAGGGTGGCCAGCGTGAGCACGGTGGCCAGAATGGCGGGCATGTAGAAGCCAATGCCCATCAGGATGCCGATGGCCGCCGTGATCCAGATGGAGGCTGCGGTTGTCAGGCCGCGTACGGACAGTCCTTCTTTGAAAATGACCCCGGCCCCGAGAAAGCCGATGCCGGTCATGATGCCCTGGGCCATGCGGGTCGGGTCGGTGCGGATGGTCTCGAGTGGAATGCCCGGTATCCAGCGTGACTGGTACATGGTGACGAGCATCAGCAGGCTAGAGGCCAGGCACACCAGTGCATGGGTGCGAAACCCTGCCGGGCGGCCATGGAAGCTGCGCTCCAGCCCGATGATGGCGCCCGCGGTAAGTGCGCTGACGAGGTGAATGACGATCTCGATATCGTCGTTGGGCAGACTGAAATTCATGGTGTCTTTCCGTTGTTGTTTTTATTCGAGATGCCGCTGCGTTGGGCTTGCGGTCACACCGGGTGTCGACAGGGCAGGGCGTGAACGCGCTATTCCCGGGGCAATGGCTGTGGATTGCCTTTGCTGGGCGGAAACCCGTTTGCCAGTGTAGTGACTGCGGCGCCCCCGCGGTCGGCAGGCGCCGCTTGCCCCTGCGGCGCTGCCAAGCTCTCAGTCGGCCAGGGCGGCCTTCTTCCAGGCCTGTGCCGCAGCCTGGGCGTCGTCTCGCTGCTCGGCCAGCAGGGCCAGCTTGCGCCAGGCATTGCGGCGCAGGCTGGTGTCGCGCAGTTGGGGGGCGGCTTGTGTCAGCAGTTGTTGTGCCTTGCCCCAAAGCTGGCGCTGGGCGCAGGCCATGCCGGCCAGATATTGCAGGCGGGTGTCGCGTGGGTTGGCCTGCTGCGCCGATTCGATGCGCGCCAGCCAGGCGGCATCCACATCATCCAGACCGGCTTCCAGCGCCTGAACCATCCGCAGGGCGTGGTGTTCCGCCAAAGAGTCAGGCAACTCCACCATTTGCTGCCATACCGGCAGCAGCCATTGGCGCACCTGCTGTGCATCGCCGCCCAGCAGGGCCAGCCGCTGGGCCGCATGAATGGCCAGTTCCGGCATCGCGCGCTCGCTGGCTTCGAACGACTGCCAGGTCGCCTGTAGCTGTGCCGGGTCGTGGGCGTTGTGGATGAGTTCGGTGGCCAGGCCACGCACAATGCTTTGTGCCGCGGCGGCCGAGAACGCGCGGTGCTTTCCCAGTAGGCGGGCGGTATCCAGTGCGTCTCGTGTCTGGCCCGCCAGGCGCGCTGCCTTGAGTTTGATGCGCAGCGCCAGCGTGCGCCGTGCGGCGCCCTGGGGCAGGTTGGCCAGGCGTTCTAGCGCAGCGTCGGCATCGCGGTCGTCCAGAGACCAGCGCGCTGCGCGCATGTGCGCGCCTTCACGCAGCTCCTGGGCCTGCGTGCTGCGGCGCTCGGCAGCGTGGCCCAGGGCCTGGTTCAAGTGGTGTTCGCGCTGGCTGCGGTCTTGCAGTGCGTGCGATGTTTCGGCCGCCACCATGTGCGCCAGGGTGCGCAGCTGGCTGCCATGGGGTGCGGTGGCGTTGGCGTGCTGCAGGGCGCTTTCCTGCTCCAGCGCGGTCAATGCTGCCTTGCGTGAACGCAAAAACCGACCCGCCAGCAACTGCGCCAGTGCATCGAGCAGAGCGCCGTGCATGGCGCGTTCTTTTTGCTGCAGGCGCCAGCGTTGTGCCTGGCGGGGCAGCTCCAGCAGGGCGGCCAAGCCGCGCAGGGCAGCGTATACCGTGGCAAAACCCAGTGTCAGGGACAGCACCACCATGTTGAGGGAAAGATCGATGCGGTACGGAGGCCAGAACAGCGTGACCGTGCCCTGGTTGTTACCGGCAAACAGTGCCGCCGCGACCGCCACACCAAACAGGGCCAGGAGCCAGAGAGCTGCACGCATGGGGTTTCCTGACCCGCCTTCAGCGTCCGGCGGCCGCGGTGGCCAGGGCAGACAGGGTTTCGTCCAGACGAGGCTGTTCGGCGGTTTTCATGTGCGCCTGGGCCTGTTGCAGCACGGTGGCTGCGCTTTGCGTGCGCCGTGAAGCGGGGTCGAAATATTTGTTGAGTGCGGCGCTGGCGGCAGCCAGATCGGCGCGGGCTGACTCAGACTGGCGGGCGAGCAAGCCCAGGCGGGCATTGAGCAGCTTGAGCTTGAGGTTCTCGCGCAGAAAGAAGGCCTGGTCGGGCGAGACCAGGATGGCATCGGGCTGATCGATGCGGCTTACGCGCACCAGATCGCGCGCTTCGTCGCGCA
>JAUYGP010000491.1 GCA_030690515.1 Giesbergeria sp. | reverse complement strand
GTCATGGCGTGATTCTGGCGAGGTGTCCAGCGGCTGTCCAACCCATAGCGTCGGCCTGCATATCCCCCTGCGGCCGGTGGTAGCGCGACATCGGGCGATCCGCTGCGTTGCTTTTCTTGCCAATAGCGGGGCTATTGACTGCAAAAAGACGCCTTGCGGCCTATATCCCGATCCGCACTACCACCGACTCGCGAGGGTTATGCAGGGCATACTTAATAAAAGCGAATGGAAGTAATCCACCATGCAGGGACTGATGGTGCTTTGGCTAGAGTGATCAGCAGGAACCGTGCCCGCTTTCAGTTCATGTGAATGGCGCAGTTTTGGCGGAAACGGCTGTACCAGTGGTGCCTATTGGCGGAACACCTGTAACGTAATGGCGCAGTCCCGCAGTCCCGGTTGCTCAGTCGTGCCAACGCAGCGCAACGTTGGTACGTGAGTATCCTGAGAGGTGGCGGCAGGCAGTCAGCTGCCGCATTCAGCATCGTTAACGCAGGACATCCGGCGGGAGCAGGTCCTTTTTGCGATAGATGGTATTGCGCGAGACGCCCAGCGCCCTGGCCGCGGCAGAGACATTGCCCTTGTGCAGCCGCAGCATTTGCGCCATAGCGGTCATGGTCACGTCCTGCAAGCTCAGCCCTTCGGTTTGGCCTGCGGCTTTCATTTCGGCCGGTGTGGTGGGAAGCGTGACCAGTGGAGGCAGGTATTGGGCACCCGATGGCATGGGCATGGGGTAGCTTGGTGGCGTGAGCTGCAGCTCTTCAAGGAAGTCGTCGGGAAGGTGCGAAACCTCAATCCAACCGCTGCAGCCGACCATCACAACGGCCGTGCGCACCAGGTAGTACAACTGGCGAAAATTGCCTGGCCAGTGGTAGCGCTTGAAAAGGTCCATGACCTCGGGGGATAGGCCGATGTTGTGGCCATCCTCGCACAGCGACTGAAGGATCTTGCTGACCACAAGCGCGAAGTCAGTGCGCTCGCGCAGCGCTGGCAGGCGCACCACCATGCCATTGAGACGATAGTAGAGATCCTCACGGAAATCGCCCCGCGCAATCATGTCTTTGACGCTCTTGTGCGTCGCGCA
>JAUYGP010000488.1 GCA_030690515.1 Giesbergeria sp. | reverse complement strand
GTGGTGCTGGCGCTGCTGATGGCGCTGGTCAACAGCCTGGAAATTTTGGTCTTCAACCAGGAGCTGGAGCTGGACCACGGGCTGCGTGGCAACGCCAATGCCGCGCTGCGCCGCGAGAGCCTGCTGGGTATGGTGTGCGCGCTGGCTGGCATGATTCCGGCCTCGACCAGCGCATCGCGCTCCCGCATCGTGTTGGCCCAGGCCGGGCCTGCACGCCAGGCCCCCCGTGCACACGCCGCCATCATGCTGGGTGTGGCCTTGACGGGGCCCTGGTGGCTGCACTGGGTGCCCATGGCCTGCCTGGCGGGCGGGCTGGTGCTGGCGGGGCTGATGCAGGTGCCGCGCCTGATGTGGTCGGCGCAGTACGCCCGCAGCTCTCGCCCCACCTGGGCGCAAAGCTGGCTGGTGGCGCTGGTGTTTGCCGTGCTGGGCGGGGTCGGGGCGCTCGTCTCGGGCCTGGTGGTGGCCACTTTTGTGTTGCTGCGCGATTCGGCCGCGAAGGTGTTGCGCCACGTGCGGCTTGATGGCGAACTGCGCTCGCGCCGCCTGCGCCGCGCGGCCTCCGACAGTTGGGTCACCCCGCGCATGAACCAGGTGGCCGTGTTCGAGTTGCAGGGCGTCATGTCCTTTGGTGTGGCTGCGCACATGTCCGAGCAGGTGCGTCTGCGCCTGCTGCCGCGCCACCGCTGGGTGATCCTGGACGCGGGCCGGGTGCCCGCCTGGGACAGTACGGCCCTGGCGCAGCTGCGTGCGCTGCTGCGCGACCTTGATCAGCAAGGTGTGGCTGCCGCCGTGGCTGCGATTGACCCCCTGGCAGCCGCGCACGCGGGTGAGAGCGTACGCGCCTTTGCTGACCTGGACCGCGCCCTGGAATGGGCCGAGGTCGCCATCCTGGCCCAGCGCCCGCTGGACCAGCGCCCCGCACGCGGTGGCAGCGACCCGTTGGGTGAAATTGGCGAAGGCATGCAGCGCGAGGCCCGCCTGGCCCTGGAGGCGTTGATGCTGCCCCAGGTGCTGCCCGCGCATGGCGTGGTGTTCAATGCGGGCGACCGCGACCGAGATCTGCTGGTGGTGGTGTCGGGCCATATCACCCTGGTCACGCAATGGCCACCAGAGTGCGGTCTGCGCCTGGCCACCGTCGGGCCGGGCATGGTGTTTGGCGAGATGGCTTTTCTCAATGGTGCCGAGCGCAGCGCCAGTGCAGGCGCCGAACGCGGCGCCGCACGGCTGATGCGGCTGCCGCGCGAACGCTTTGACGGCTGGGCGCGCCAGTACCCTGAAGCGGGCTTGATCCTCATGGAAAACCTGGCACAGATGGGCGCACGGCGCCTCGCAGTGACCACGCGGCAGCTACGCTCCATGCTGGAGTAGCCTAGATAAAAAGGCTTGAAACGACCTATTGATAAGCTCTATTGGCTATCAATATAATAGCTTGTTGGTGTGGTGCCAAGAGTCTAGAGAGGTAGGCTGGGCGCAAAAAAGCCCCATTTCTGCCATGCGGTGCGACAATAGCAGGCTAAATGACAAGTTCTTTTTCCAATCTATCGCTGGCAGAGCCGCTGGCCCGCGCCGTAGCCGAAATGGGCTACGAGTCCATGACCCCCATCCAGGAGCAAGCCATTCCGGTCGTGCTGACCGGCCAGGATGTGATGGGCGCAGCCCAGACGGGCACCGGCAAAACGGCGGCTTTCTCGCTGCCGCTGCTGCAGCGCCTGCTCAAGCACGAGAACAGCTCCACCTCTCCCGCGCGCCACCCCGTGCGCGCCCTGGTGCTGCTGCCAACGCGTGAACTGGCCGACCAGGTTGCCCAGCAAATTGCCCTGTATGCCAAGCACACCAAGCTGCGCAGCACCGTG
>JAUYGP010000481.1 GCA_030690515.1 Giesbergeria sp. | reverse complement strand
ACCTGACGATTTACGACAAGCTGATTGGCGACTTCACGCCCAACACGCCCAAGTACGTATTCAAGGGCGTGGCTGAATTTGCGGCCTACCCGCCCGAGATCATTACCGGTGACAACTACGAAGAGCGCGCCCAGGCGTTGGGCGATTTGTTGTCACCGGTGTCAATCAATATTTTCAACATTGCCAAAATTTCTTCCGAGGTGCGGGGCGGCAAGGCGCCACGCATCAAGCGCTTGAGCGAATACATTGGCCAGAGTTATTTTGACTATCTGGCAGGCCTGCCCGACCTGGTGTTGCTGATGGATGAGTCGCACCGCTACCGCGCCAGCGCCGGGGTACGGGCCATTAATGAGTTGCGGCCCTTGATCGGGCTGGAGCTGACCGCCACGCCGTTTGTGGAAACCACCAAGGGGCCGGTGCCCTTCAAAAACGTGGTGATGGACTACCCATTGGCCCGCGCCATGGAAGACGGCTTTGTGAAAGAGCCCGCCGTGGTCACCCAGCGCAACTTTGACGCCAAGAGCATGCCCCCAGAAGAGGTGGAGCGCGTCAAGCTGCAAGACGGCGTGCGCATGCACGAGGCCACCAAGGTGGAGCTAAAAACCTATGCCCGCACCAATGGGGTGAAAGAGGTCAAGCCTTTCATGCTGGTGATTGCACGTGACACCACGCATGCCAGCGCGCTGCTGGCGCATTTGCAGTCCCAAGAGTTTTTTGCCGGACGCTACCGCAACAAAGTGATTCAGGTGGACAGCAGCAAGAGCGGCGCGGAAGAAGAAGAGATGGTGCGCAAGCTGCTGGCAGTGGAAAGTGTGGATGAGCCCACTGAGATTGTGATTCACGTCAACATGCTCAAAGAGGGTTGGGACGTGACCAACCTGTACACCATCGTGCCGCTGCGCGCAGCAAATGCTCGCACGCTGGTAGAGCAGTCGATTGGCCGGGGCTTGCGTCTGCCCTATGGCAAGCGCACCAAAAATGCGGCGGTGGACCGGCTCAACATCATTGCGCATGACCGGTTTCAGGACATCATTGACGACGCCAACCGGGCCGACTCGCCCATCAAGCTCAAGACACTGATTCTGGACGCGCCTGACGCGGGCGATGACCGCATGCAGAGCCGAACGGTTCAGCCCAATCTGACGGCGATTTTGGGGCTGAATCAGGACGAGAACGCGCCTGAACCGGCAGATGCTGCCACCCAAGTTGCGACGAGCGGCAAGCCGCAGGCAACGCCGGTGTTCATGACTTCAGACGAACGGCATGCGGCGTATGTGGTCATGCAGGTGCTGGCGGAATACGAGGTGCGAACCACGGATGCCCCCACGCGGCAAGCCTTTCTGACCCCCGCGTTGCAAGCCCGCATCGCCCAGGCCGTGCAGGAACGACTGCCACCTGTGCAACTCAGTGTGTTGACGGGCGCGGACGCACCGCCGGAACTGGACTTGGCAGACGTGGTGCGCCGCACGGTGAATGTGGTGGTGCAGCAGACCATCGATATTCCACGCATTGCAGTGGTCCCCAAGGGTGTGGTGACCAGCGGCTTCAAGCCTTTTACATTGGATGTGAAGGGCTTGCATTTGCAGCCCAAAGACCGCTCATTGGTCGGCCAGACGCTACGCACACATGAGCAGTTCACTTATACGGCGCAGGCCGGGCGGGCCGAGCGGCGGCTTGAAGATTACATCGTCCACGCGCTGATCGACTACGACGACATCGATTACATGGTGCATGCCAGTCTGCTGTATGACCTGGCGGGGCAAATGGTGATGCATCTGCAAAGCTATCTGTCAGAAGCCGATGAAGTGCGCAACGTGCTGGACTTGGACCGGCAACTGATTGCCAAGAACATCCATGCGCAGATGATGGAGCATTTTTATGAGTCGGCCACCGAATACGCCGTAGAAGTGCGGCGTGGCTTTACGGCGCTGAAAGAACCCACCTACACCGTAAGCGCTAGCCAGCCATTGCGCGACTACCGCGACACGGTGCTTGAGCCCAGCCGCATCAAACAAATGGTGTTTGGGCACTTTTCGCGCTGCTTGTACCCGCAACAAAAGTTTGACTCGGACACTGAGCGCCGCTTTGCCGTGATTCTGGAGCGCGATGCGGACAAGTGGTTTAAACCCGCCAAGGGCCAGTTCCAGTTGTTTTACAAACTGGGCGTGGAGCAGCCCGAGTACGTGCCCGACTTTGTGGTGGAAACCGCACACCATTTACTGATGTGCGAGACCAAGGCACGCAACGAATTGGGTGCGCCGGATGTCATAGCGAAAGCTGAGGCGGGGGCCTTGTGGTGCCAGCATGCATCAGACCATGCGCGGATCACGGGCGCTAAGCCATGGAAGTACCTATTGATTGCGCACGATCTGGTAACGGAAGACAAGAGGTTGATTGACTTTTTGCAATTTTAGAAAACTAATTGATTGCGCGATGCGGTGGCTCATCTAATTTGACATCTCATTATTTGATAAGCCAGATAGCAACCAGATCAATTGTCACAACAGAAATTCCACTCTTAGGCACAGCGTTCTGGAACGTAACTTACTCCGGTCGAGTCTCGTTCGTTGGAATATTTTTGGGAGATTGCAAAACGACGACTTGAGCCAGTCCGCGCGTTAGAGTTAGCAATATGTTGTCCCCCAGTCGTGGAGCCACTGCGCCTTCCTCGATCTTGTCAAATGACAATACTCCAGCCCGCCCGGCACCAATTTTGATTAACCATGCTTGGTCGTCCTGGCCTACCACTGGTCCGGAGTACGTCCCACTAGTCCAGTTCATCGCTTCGATCACCAAATCCAACTTTTTGGTTTGCTGCAGAAGAAATTCGGAATAAGGCGGCAAAAAATCGGGATTCAGAGTAGCCAGCATTAGCGCTACCCGAGCTTTGTCGAGATCAATCATGATTGTTCTTTCCTAGAGAGTGTTTAATGATGAATGCCCGAAATGCAGCTGCGGCGTTTGGCGTGACGTTTGCTGGCTACCATTGCCAGGCCCGGCGCATCAGCCTGCTGTGAAATTGTCATGGCCTCCGTACTGCGGCTGTGAAACCAGGTGGTGATGTTCTTCACACTGGAGCGTTGATCTTCTAATGAACGTTTCATAATTTCTTCCTCATTTATTGCTAATTGGGCTGATGAGTACGCAGCCAAGGAAGCCAAGCGCTATCCCCAATACGCATCCAATGGCCGCTGAAAAAACCAACGAAGTCTCGATGTGGTTTAGGCCGAAAAACAAGCCAACACCAAAGCCCAGGACCAGTGCTGTCGCTATCAGCGCTTTGAGATGGATCGTTGATCGCAACTCCGATCCGATCTTGGCTTGGGCTCGTCGAACCTTGTCAATTGAGTGGTTTAGAACGATGCCGTTGAGTGCCAGCAATGCAAAGATCGGATCGTCATCGCTGATCCGGATCCCTTTCTCACGCAGAATGGCCTGCAATTCTTTTGTGTCCGCAGCGAACAAGGGGTTGAGTACCCCCTTGAGCACCACATCATTCAGCAGAACGAAGGTCAACAGAGAGTCATTGCTGGCGAGCCCGATGCCTCGCCTGAGCAGTAACGCACGCGCTGTTTCGGGATTCATGGTTACCACCTGACCCGATCCAGCTCTGCAAAAACGGCATCCACGATCTTTTTCAGACGATTTTTTGCCAGAAAATTGAAGTCTTCTGAGGCATTCACATCCGCCAGCGTCATGTGATTCGAAGTCATTTTTTTCATGTCTTCTACGAAGGCATCTGATTGACTGCGATCAACGAGCTTGACGACGCCAGCAATTATTCCGGCCCGGTCCGACTCTTTGAACAGCTTGGTCGACGTGATTGGGTGGCCTTCATACTCGACCGGACCCCAGAACTCGTTTTCCCAAACCACAACCTTGGCGTATTGGTTGACCTTGCCCAGCAGTTCAGCGAACCCGTTGTATGTGTCTGTTTTTGCCTGTCCGCCCGTCAGGACAGAGTGGACAAACACCTTTTTGCCATGTTCTGACATGATCTGATAAATGTCGTTTTCGGCCAGGTATTTGGTCAAGGGAAGAAACGTCGCGGCCCCGTTGTCGATCACAAAATCAGCGTCTGTTTTGACGATCATTTCAATCAACGGATCAAACTTGCTCTGAATGACGTTGCCACCCTTGGCGATCTCGACGTGAGCCACATCCAGCGACCGGTATTGGGCAAAGGTTGCATTGACAGGATCTGTATCTGCACAAATAACTTTGCCCCCTAGACTTTGCAGGTACTGAGCCACCAGCACGGCCGCCAGCGATTTACCCACTCCGCCTTTACCTTGCATAACCAAATGAACGTTGTTCATATATATTCCATCTTTCCTATTCTTCAAATTCAATCTTTGCAGTCGGTACCGGGTTGAATTCACCCGGTTTCCGACTGCCTGACAACACTCTGAGCGGGTTCTTGCTATCCAGGGCCACGACCAGAGCGTTTTTCGATGCAGTCATGGAGGCGTCACTCCTTGGCTGGCGAATGGGGGTGGCTGCTGGATGGATGGCGGCTACCTGAGTTCCACCTTTCCCTTCTTCGCGTTGATGTCGCTTGATGTATTGAGATAGTCCAGCGATTGAGATGTGCACATCGTTTTCGTCTAAAAACTCGCACACCTGAGCCAGGGTGCAATTGCCGTCTCTGAGCTTGTTTATCTCGTTCCAATAGGGTGCAAGACGCGACCGCCTGACCCCCGGGGTCACATTTCTCAAAAATTCATTTGCATCCACGTTCCACCTTCTTTGCTTGTTAAGCAAATTAGATCGGATATTTTGAATGCTTAGGAACTGTTTTCAAAAGTTAACACCTAATTAACACTTGATGTCAACAGATGCATGTAAATACGTTGTTTAAATGCGAATTAAAGCTTACCTAAGCTCACTAAACACCTTTAAACGTCGTTAAACACCTTGGTATTTGAAAACATAGAAACATAGGCACGATAGCCATGTTTGCAAAAACTCTTGCCTAACGGCAAAGTTTGTGCAATCATGGCCTGTGCTAAGGGGGATTCCCCCTTAACCCCCAGCGTTGCACGCCCCCTCCGGAGGCGCTCCACTTGGTGCCAGCCGTTGGCTGGACGCGGGCGTTGCCCACTGTTAATTGCAAAGTGAGAACCCATGGCCAGACCGGTCAAATCTGATGATGAAAAGCTAAGTCACACCGTGGCGTTTCGACTAACCGATGGTGATTTCCTGGCGTACAAGCGGAAGTTTTCGGCATCTGGCCTGACCCAATCTGAGTTCTTCAGAGAGCACGTTTTGACCAATACGACCCAAGTTGTCGCCAAACCCAAGGCTTCTGCCGACACCAAGCGTGCGGTCTTTTTGCTGCAAAAGGCCTCCAACAACATCAATCAACTCGCACACCGCGCCAATGCCGATCACCTTGCCGGAATCCTGTCTGAGTCCAGCTTTCTGGCGATCCTCAGCCAGCTCGACCAACTCAACAGCTTCATGCTGGAGCAAACCAGTGAGACGCAAAAATGATTGTTGAACTCGGCGGTGGCAAAGGCGGGCTGAAAGAATACCTGGAGCATGGCAAAAAGAGAGGCCGTGAGCTGCACCGTGACCAGCTCGACCAACGCATAGCCTTGGCTGGTGATCTCGACGTGTTTGAAATGGCAACCGAAACACATGGAGGTGCTGGTCAGCATTACGACCACATCACCCTGTCGTTTTCGGAGTCCCATGTCTCGGATGACATGCTCCAGCTTGCAGTGACGGAGTTTCGTGACCATGCGCTGGCGGCGTGGCCGCTAGAGCAACGTCATCGCATCGCGTTCTATGCCGAAGCGCATCGGCCAAGAACACTGAGCTACCGCCATTCAGAAACGGGTGACTTGATCGAACGACTGACCCACATTCACATTGGGTTGGGGAAACATGACTTGCTCACCGGGGAGTCCATCGCACCACTGGGCTTCATGGGGCCGCTGTCCGACAACCTCAAATACATTGATGCCTGGCAAGAATCCTTCAATGCACGCCACGGTTTTACCAGCCCTAAGGACAACCC
Organism: Giesbergeria sp.; assembly: GCA_030690515.1. Taxonomy (GTDB): domain Bacteria; phylum Pseudomonadota; class Gammaproteobacteria; order Burkholderiales; family Burkholderiaceae_C; genus Simplicispira. Next base: position 9,772 of record JAUYGP010000481.1, on the reverse strand, counting down.
GAAGATCACCCCAGAAAACGCCGTGGATGTGTTGTCCCGATACACCGGACATAGGCCGGATCGCCTGGGAACTTTCAACGAAAAGAAAGCCGCGCTCGAAGTCACGCTGCAGAAAGAGATCATTGGCCAGAACATCACCACATGGACGGGCTTTGGCGAGTTGCTAACAAGGCATGGTGTGGTGTCAAAAATGCGTGAGGGAAAGTTTGGCGAGTGTTACCGCATCAAACCGCATGGCACGTCCAGAGCCATGCGGCTGCAGGGTGTGTTTTTTCTGCGCCAGTTCATCGAGCGACCCACCGCCGAAAAAATCGCCATCGTCTCGAATCGGGCCAGAGTGGCCTACCTGGAGCAAATGCAGCCGCGCAAGGCGCCGCTGTACGTGGCGCAGACGCTGTCTGACTGGCACCAATTCAAAGCCCGAGAAAACCGCTATTTGCACACCGGCAGCAAGTTTTACCAGGACGTCTATAAGCCCGCCGACGCGGCAACACGTCTCAATCTTTTAGATCAACTTGAAAGGGATCACCATGGAATCCAAGGTTCTGCAGCAACTCAAACCAGAAAAATTGCCACCGCCAGAAATTGCGTGCCAAAAATGCCAGTACGCGACCTGGATGGAATTCAGGCAAGGACCGAAATGCTATTGCGCGATCACGCAGGCCTGGATGTACCAGCCGTACCAACAGTCGAGCCAGATGGTGTTGGCGTGCGACAAACAGATGGAACTGGAAGACGACGGGACGGAGCGGGCGACTCCCTAACCCAAAGCGGCACCGCCACCGGCGAATCCGGATCAATTGGCGCTCGTGGTATTGCTGGTCAAGCTACCACCGCAGCACGGATTCCTGGGGCAAATCGGGCAATCCAACCATCGAGTGTCCTGGCCCGTGTGCAAGCAGAGATGCGCGAACGCTACGAGCGAGCCGCTGACAAAGAGCGCTACGCTGAAATTCGCCAACATCTCGATGTCGCCCAGCTCCTGGACAGGCTGAGCCACACGCATGGGTTGAATCCATGGCTCTACCAGGTGACGGCAGCCCGAGACGGCACCCCGCGCATCCAATGCGGCTCCCGTGCCCTGAGCCCCAGCGATTTTTTGACCAAAGAGCTGGGCTTGCCCTGGAGGGACGCCGCACCGATCCTGCGCCAGACCTATGAAAACCAAATCGGGAAAAGGGTCACCACTGCACGCGACACGTCAGTGTCACCTCAGCTCTGGAAAACCTTCAAGGCCGAGCAGCTGGCGGAAAAACCAGCACTAAAGCATCGCCTGCGGGCGTTCGATGATGAAACGCAAATCCGGCGCGCCGCCCTCGTTTCTGCGCTCAGAACCGAGCAGACAAAAGCGCTGGCAGGTTTGACTGGCGCTCACAGAAAGGCGGCGCAATCCCTCGAAAAACTCAGAGCGGTCACAGCCAAAGCCGAGTTCACCGACGAGCGCCGAGGCTTGCGCCAGTCCATTCAATCCGACCCGGCGACTGCCTGGCAGCTTTTCCTGCAGGCTCGCGCCCAGGCGGGCAGCAAGGAAGCGCTGGCTACTTTGCGCAAGCTCAATGACATCGCTCGTACCGCACCCGCACAGGCCATCGGCGGCACGATCTACCTTGAAGACGATGAGGATGAGAAGAAACGTCGCCGCCGCATTCGCGCTTCGGTGATCACAGTCTTGACCATGTTCGTCGCCAAAGTGGAAATCAATGGTGACGTCACCTATAGCCTGCGTGGGCGTCCCGTTCTGCGCGATGAGGGACTGTTTATAGCCGTGCTCGATCAAAACAGCGAAGAAGCTATTGCAGCAGCCTTATTGCTGGCCCACGAAAAGTTCGGCCCGAACCTGACATTGATCGGCTCACCAGAGTTTCAGCGGCGTGTCGCGGTGGTCGCCGTAGCGCAGGGTATCGCTGTCAAATTTGTGGATCCGCAGATCGAAGCCATCCGCCTGCAGCTTGTCGACGACATGCGACAGGTGGAACTCAGACCGGCACCTGAACCTCAACTTGCTACTGAGCAAGTTGAACAACCAATCTCTGACCTTGGTGCTGTACCAACTCAAGAAACCACGCATCTGCGCTTTGACTCTGCCGCGTCAGCAGACAAGCCCATTCCAGAACGTGGCACAGCAGCACCGGCGGATCTGGATCAGATCGAACCGGTCACATTGGAGCGGACTGACGATATGGCGCAGCTTGACGCTCAAATGGAAAAGTCGAAGCTGGTCGCCGATCTGCAAGGGCAGGGTAGGGAGGTTAGCCAAGCCGAGGAGGGTATCCAGTACCTGGGAAAAATCACCCTAATCACAGAGCGATTTGCGGTGCAAAGCCTGGGTCGAAATGTAGTCGTGATCCACGATCTGGCTCAGCTCGACGGTCGATATGCCCAAGGCCAGGAGGCGGTCATCGCGTATCACGGAGGACGGGGGCGGGACTTCAGCCAAGGCCAGCGACCCAAACATCCCGGACGTGATCGCTAAAGCGTTCAAAGGGTAGTTGGCGTTGTGGCCCCGTAATAACGCGTTTGCTGTTCATCATTCATGTTCTCAAGCAAGCAACTTTGCGCGTCCAGCAACACGCGCTCAAGTAAGGATTTATTGCTGACACCGTGAAATTTCGCCATGCGCTCAAGGGCAAGCTTGACGTCTAAATCCAGGATGACGTTCAAACGCTGGTCTGAGCCTTCCTTGATGTGCCGTTTGCGGTATTCCGCCTGACGTTTAGCGTTGTCCTTCTTTTTTTCTTCGAGCATGGATGTTTTCCTTTTTTGTGGCGTCTTGCAGTGTTACATTGTAACTACTAAACGGAAACCCCATCATGCCTAATTTCACTCAGAACCCGGCGCCAGTGCTGCGCAAGGAGACAAAAGTCTCTCACCTCACCCTGTTTTTTCTGGTGACAGCCACGACTGGGACGATAGGCATAGACGGTCTGACCGGCAGCGAGTTGCAACTGGTGCGCGTGCTGCACGGCTGCAAAGTCCACTAAGGCCAACACCATGGAAAACCCAACTGAACTGGCTCGGCTAGCCCAAGCAAAGGCTAAACAGGCCGCAGAAGATTTCGAATTTGAGCGCCCATGGCGTGACATGGTGGGTGCGATCCGTACAGTGAAATCGATGCTGATCAAAGCGCAAGCGATGGCCCTGATTGAAAGGGCTGCAAAGCCCCTAGACCCAAACAACGGACAACCACCATGCTGACCGACCCACAACCTGACGAGCGCCAACCGCAGTCCGAATTTTTCAAAGCTCGTTTGTGCGAAAAAGACGAATTGGACTGGCTGGAAATCCGAGCGCTGGCGGGCATCGGTGCTGGTTTGTTGTTGCGCCACCTGGGAGACCCCAAGGCTCTGGAAAAGCTGGCTCGGCTGGCCGTGCCAATCGACGGCCTGTACCAAAACGCAACGGCCAAAGCAGGGGCAATGCTCATAGAGGACGCCGCCGGAGGCCCATTCGATCTAACCGAACAAGACTGGGCCGACTTGGCGAAGTTGGCGTGCTACAAGCCGGAAGAGTGGGAGCGGCTATTGGCCGAGAGCAAAGGGTTGGCTAAATAAGCCACAGGAGGATCACATGGCAATTTCAGATCAAACCATTTTCAGCGCCGCACCGCTGTTTTTCAGACACAGAACAGCGGGCTACTTCGACCCGGAAGATGAAATGTCAGCAGACATTCGTGACCTCAGAACCGAACTCGGACTCCCTGAGTTTGTGCAAGAACGCCGGTATCCACCAATCCACTCTTGGGGCATAGAGTGCCCGGATGCCTGGCTTGAAATCGTGCTCAATGCGGTCACCACCATTGAAGCGGCACTCCATGAAATGGTAGCCGCTGGCGTAGCTGTTGATGACCTACCCGCGTGCTTCCAGATCAAAGAGAAATTTGGTGGCTTGCGACTTTACTGGCGGGCAGTGAAGGGCGTTCCTTTCACTCAAGCAATGCGTGATGCAGTCGATCAAGCGGAAGCCCGAGTTTTGAGACTTCAACGGCGGGTGCCATGATCGTTTTTCTGGATACCGAGTTCACCGACCTGCTAAACCCGGAGTTGCTCAGTCTCGGACTTGTCACCCTTGTTGGCCGGGAGCACTACGCCGAACTTGACCTCACCACTGAGGCCGGAAAAGCCCGCGTCAAGGCCTCAAGCGCCTTCGTGAAAAGTGGCATTTTCGACATGTGGGGACTGGTGCCCGGCGCGACCGGCACCGAGTGGGAAATGGGACGCCGAACGGGTGAATGGCTTCTTGGACTTGCGGCAGAGGCCGGGACGAAAGTTGAGGTCGCCTTCGACTACAGCATGGACTATGAACTGATGGAATATGCCATCCGTGATTGTGGGCTTTGGGACCAGGTGCGCGAGGTTGTACTTCCAGTCAACGTCAACCCCATCACCGGCACCATCACCGGGGAACTGGCGGCAGAGGAATGTTTTCGGGCGCTGGGGCGGCGTGGCGGGCGCGGCCTCAAACGGCACCATGCGCTGGCCGATGCACTGGCGCTGCGGGCGGCATACATGGCCGTGAAGGCGGCGGCGCTGGCAAGCGCTCGTTCAATTTAGCACAGGAATCTTATGTTCAATATGGCACTCGGATTGTTCAAACACACGCTTGACGCAGAAAAAGGCGTGTCAAAAGCGATCAATTCAGGACTCACCGACCTTATCAACCAAGAGTTGATTGAAGCGACCAGCCAAATGGTTAGCGATGCACTCGCCGCTGGTGAGCGGGTCTGGATCACCTCAGACCTGCACTTCATGCACAGCAACATCATCGGCTACTGCGACCGACCGTTTTTCAATGTGGACAGCATGACCGACGCGCTGATGGCGACTTTGCAGAAAGTACCCAAGGATGAGCTCATTCTCTATGGCGGCGACATGGCAATGGGCAACTATCAAAAAACCGTTGAACTCATCCGGCAACTTCCGGGACGAAAGATTCTGATCGCCGGAAACCATGACTTGACCCGTGACGGCAAATGTAAATTGGCACTTGAAAAAGACTTGTTTGAGGCGGTGGTTCCGTTTCTCACGTGGCTTGGCTATCAGGGCCGCTTGGTGGTGGTGAGTCATTACCCCATCCTTGTGCCTGAAACCTACAAAAACACGCCGGTCTTGAACTACCACGGCCACCTGCACGAAAAAACGCTGCCATCAACGCTGATGGTCAAGTACATGAACGTCGGCTGGGACATCAATCACGGACTCAATTGCTTGTGATGCTGATTTTGATAATCATTTGGAGGACTGAGTGATTCTTTTCTGTGGCGACCCGCATGGCTATTTTGAGCACATCATTGAGGCGGTTCAGGAGCACCGGCCTGCCGCCGTCATCCTGCTGGGTGACATGCAGGCACCCAGACCGCTGCACATTGAGCTGGCCCCGATCTTGGACAAGACCGAAATCTGGTTCATTCCCGGCAACCACGACACCGATTCCGAAGCCGATCATGACAACCTTTTTGGGTCTGCCCTGGCCGACCGGAACTTGCATGGCCGAGTGGTCGAAATCGCAGGCCTGCGCATTGCGGGATTGGGCGGCGTTTTCCGTGAGAAAGTGTGGACACCCCCGGCACCGGCTACCTTTGAGAATCCCAAACAGTACCTGGCCCGCTGCGGCAAGGGCAACTTCTGGCGCGGTGATTTGCCACTCAAGCACCGTAGCACCATCTTCCCGGTCGACTACGAGCGCTTGAAAAAGCAGCGTGCCGACATTCTGGTCACGCATGAGGCCCCCAGCTCACACCCGCATGGGTTTGCCGCCATTGACGAACTGGCCCGTCGCTTGGGCGTGAGAACGGCTTTCCACGGTCACCACCACGACCAGATTGACTACAGTGCCGAGCGCGCCCGGCTGGGTTTCGAAGCCTTTGGCGTAGGACTGCGCGGGATTACCGACATGACGGGGCGGGTGGTTCGTGCGGGCGAACTCAATGACCCATGGGCATACCGCCGCACGGTGCAGGAGCCGCGATGCTAGTTTTTCTCGATACCGAATTCACCAATTTTGTCCGGCCTGACCTCATCAGCATTGCACTGGTGAGTGAGGATGGCCGGAAGTTTTACGCCGAGCGCACCGACTATCACCGGGACGCGTGCAGCGGCTTTGTAAGAGAAATCGTACTGCCGTTGCTGGGGGACGTGCCTGGCGCAGCCTGTAGCCGATCTGAGTTAACGCAGCGCCTGCAGGAGTGGTTCGAGCAGTTGCCAGAACCCGCCACCATCATTTACGACTTTGAGGGTGATTGGCTATTGCTGGTGGATGCCATTCTTGGTCGTGGTTCCAGAACACCACCCGCCAACTTTGGCGAACCGTTGCACTTGGGAAACTCCAGCATCACCCACCCGGTCTTTGAGCGGGCACAGAACAACACCTACACCCAGCAATGGCCCCCACACCATGCCCTGGCCGATGCACGGGCGCTGATGGCGGGCTATCGTGCCTGGCATCAGTTCATGGAGAAGATTTGGAGAATCGAATGAAAGTTAGCGAACTAATTGTGCAGTTGCAGATGTTGCCGCCAAAACTTGACGTGATGCTGCCCTGTGAGTCGAACGTGGACCACGCTTTGCGTGTCGGTATCGTCCAGGTGGCCAAGACGGATCAAGATTGGTCTGGTACCCCAATTGGCAATTACCGGGTGATTGACGGCAACGACGCCGAAGTGAAGACCGGCAAACCGTTCCCGGTTGTTGTCATTGACTTTGAGAAATCGCTATGACCATGCCGAGTGAGAGAGCCAGAGCGCTGATGTCGGCGGCAGAGTTTTTGCAGGAATTGCGATTGGGCACTGACACGCCTGCCGCAATACGTGCGCAAGCGATTAGCGTGTTGCGCCACTTTCCAGAAACCCGCTCAATTGAGCAGGAGGCCGAGCGCCAGTTGCATCGACAGCAAGAAAGCGGCCAATCATCCTGGCTGTTGCCAGTCGATTATTACGAACGGCCAAAACAATGAACCATCACAACATCGACAACGCGCTTCACAAATTGTCTGTCTATCCGGTACTGGCAGTTTTGGCGAAAAAGCACACCACTGCAAGCAGGCTGGACGGGAGAGCGTGCCGTTTCATTTACCAGAATTCCATGTCCACGATTGACTGGACGCAAGTACAAGAGCACGAGAGGGCGTTCATGCATGAGTTAGGTGTTGAGCCAGACCAAACCGGAAACGTTATTCGGGAAGGCCAAACATGATCCTTTTTCTTGACTTCGATGGCGTCACGCACCCGCAGCCATGCGGCGACGAAAACGTCTTTTGTCGCCTGCATTTGATCGAGTCGGTTTTGCGCGAGCGCGAGCTGCAAGACGTTCAAATCGTCATCAGCAGTAGTTGGCGTGAGCATCATTCGCTTGAGGATATGCGCGAATTTTTCGCCCAAGACATGCAAGGCCGGGTGATCGGTGTCACGCCCGACCTTTGGGACCAGGCACTAGCGCCTGCATTCGTGCGAGAGCGTGAGTGCATGGCCTGGCTGGCGACCAATCGCTCAACGGGTGAACGCTGGCTGGCCATCGATGACCGCCCATCGTGGTTCCAGCCCCATTGCCCGAACCTGTTTGTCACGGATTGTTGCCGCCGCCCCCGATTTGAGCCACGTGCCGACCGTCAATTGAGCCATAGAAGAAGTCAGGTGAACGGCCTCAGTCTTGACGCTCTGAGTCATCCAACTGGCACACTGCAAACCCGACAGGTGGCTCAAATCAGCGTCGGCACCAACACGCACAGTGCCGATGGGTGCCAAGCCCGCTTGGAGCAGGACTCTCTGAACGGTGTCGTGGTGTACCAACAGTTGCCGGGCAATGGTGCCAGTTCGCCACTGCTCGACATGGTAATAACGCAGTATCTGGGCTCTGAGTTCAGGGGTCATGGCCATGGTGTGCTTCCTTTTGCTTGGTGTTTGGCGACAAACGACGGATGCGACGGCGCAAAAAGTCAATTCGCACAAACTCAACACAGTCGCGGCCACAGAAATGGCACTGCCAGGGCTGCTGCTGCGCATCAACTTTGATTGCCATCACCTCGGGTGGCAGTAGAGCAGGCAGGCTTAAGGGTGGGGATCCCTGATGCGTCACTTTCGCGCGTTTCGCCAGCCAGCGGCGCTGTCGCTGGGCGTGGGCATGACGTCCACGCCTGCTGGCTTGGTAGCGTTGTCCAGCTGCGCGCACGCAGCAGGCGCGTTGCTTGGGTGCGCAGTCTTTGCAGTAGCGGTTGCCGTGATCACAATGGCTGCATATCAGCACCGGGATGTGGCAACAAGCGCACAGGTAACGCCTGGCAGGTGGCTCCATCGGCAAATGGTGGCCGACGGGGGTTGGGCTCGACAGGGCCTGGTGTTTCGTGAAATACTGACACCGGCAACGTTGCCCTCCCGGGCTCGGGGCACGACATCGGTTTGAACTTGCAACGTTATTGGCCGGTGTCGTGCCTGCTCAGCTTTTTCGGCAAGGTCAGTTTCTACTCGCCTTTGGACTGTTTGACTACCGGGATCAAGAAGTCAGGTCAGGCAAGCCTGCCCGTGCCTGCCCACACACCAATTCACGACACCCAAATCACCTGCGCCGCGCGCCATGGGGTGTTTGCACTCGCCCTTCGGGCTCCCTCCAACACCCCATGGCGCATCAATGAAAAATCCTGTCGACTTCCTTTTGCACCACATTTAGGCGCTTGTTAGTAGCCGGTCACACTACCTCTTCGATGCTGACTTCTGCAACGTCGCCAGTGGCTGGGAGAAGGGTGTCGTTGAGAAGAATGTGCAGGACAGCAGGAGGCGAATCTGGATCGACGCGCAGGCCCGCAAATGGGGCAGCTTTGAGGAACTCAACGCCTGGCTGGGTGAGCGCTGCCGGGCGTTGTGGAGCGAGATACGCCACCCCGAATACAAACAGTTCAGCGTGCCTGAAATGCTGGAACAAGAATGTACCGAGTTGATGCCCATGCCTACAGTGATTGATGGTTATGTCGAGCGCTCTGCCAAGGTCTCAAGCACCTGTCTGGTGGCGGTAGAGCGCAACCGCTATTCGGTACCGTGCGAGCTGGCGGGGCAGCGGGTGAGCACCCGGCTGTACCCCAACCGGGTGGAACATTGTGCATCAAATAGTTCGCTCAAGGAACCGTCGGAAACATTCGCTCAACGTGAACGATGAGGATAGGCTCAAGTCCGTGATCACGGGTGTGTGCCGAGCAGGTGGCCCAATCGCCTGAATTTAGGTGAACCTTAGTCACCGATTTGGGCGTTGGTAGATGACTGGTCACCGCCAGATGAAGGTCATTGCGCAGTGATGCGTTCGTGTTAGTGACAGTATAGGCAAACATCGCTCCCAAGGGGCCCTTCGTGTAAACCGAATCCGCACAAAAGAAGCATCCGAGGCCTTCCTCGGCCATGTATCGGCTCGCGATGTCGCCATTAGTGATCAAGGGCTTGGCCTCAATCACGATTTCTGGTGCTTGGGTTCCACCTGTCTGGGCCGATACCCGGAAATCAGCAGTCCTGGAATATCGCCCAGCTCTGTTGTCGCTGTAAATCAAAGCTTCACATTCGAAGTTGGCCTCGTGCAATCGCAAGAAGTGGTCTGTTGGCAGCCCACTCCGAAGTTGTTTTGCGAAATGACCAATCTCTGTGGTCAGAGCATCCTCAATTGGAATCTGAATAACTTTGCCACGCGCCTTTTTCGGTTTGCTCAGCGCGCCACGTTTTACCTTGAAGGCATTCCAGTTTTGAGGGGTCAAGAGCATATCGGTGGCTTGCCAGTACACCCGAAATACATGGCGGACGAACTGT
>JAUYGP010000478.1 GCA_030690515.1 Giesbergeria sp. | reverse complement strand
TGCGCGAGTTCGAGCAGCCGGCCCAGCTCAGCGTGCACCACCTGCTGGCCGAACTGTACGAGGGCGTGGACTGGGTGCTGGTGGAGGGCTTCAAGGAAAGCGACATCCTCAAGCTCGAGGTCTGGCGTGCACCGACGGCAGACCAGGAAGCCCGCCCCGTGCGCTATCCCGAGGATGACTTTGTGGTCGCCATCGCCACCGACACCCCCGAGCAGCTGCCCACCCCCACGCAACTGCCGGTACTGGACCTGAACCATCCCGAGCTGGTCGCCCAGTGGCTGCTGGCGCAAGCCGATCGCTTCGAATACGACTGGGAACTGCACGGAGGCCTGCTGTGACGCCGCCCCGCGCCCCCCTGATGCCGCTGGACGACGCCCTGGCCCGCCTGCTCGCACAGGCGCTGCCTTTGCCGGGCGTGGACACCATGCGTACCTTCGATGCCGATGGCCGGGTGCTGGCGCATGACCTGGTGTCGGCCGTACAAGTGCCGCCGCTCGACAACAGCGCCATGGACGGCTATGCCCTGCGCTGCGCGGACGTGCCCCAACCCGGCACGGTGCTGCCGGTTTCGCAGCGCATCCCGGCGGGCCGAGTCGGGACGCCGCTGCAGCCGGGCACGGCGGCGCGCATCTTTACCGGCGCACCGGTGCCCGAGGGGGCCGATGCCGTGGTCATGCAGGAAGAATGCAGCGCCGAGGGCGATGGCCATGTGCGCGTGCAGGCCACGCCCCGCGCGGGCCAAAACATCCGCCTCGCGGGGGAAAACATCACCCGCGGCTCCGTGGTGCTGCAGGCCGGTGCGCGCCTGACCCCTGCCGCACTGGGCCTGGCGGCCAGCATTGGCGTGGCCGAGCTGCCCGTGGCGCGCCGCCCGCGTGTGGCGCTGTTCTCCACCGGCGACGAACTGGCCATGCCCGGCGAGGTAGCGCCCGAGCAGCTTCCGCCCGGCGCCATCTACAACAGCAACCGTTTCTTTCTGCGCGCCCTGCTGCAGCGCATGGGCTGCGAGGTCACTGACATGGGCATCGTGCCCGACCGGCTGGGTGCCACCCAGGACGCACTGCGCACCGCCAGCCAGGACCACGATGTGATTTTGACCAGCGGCGGCGTGTCGGTGGGCGAGGAAGACCACATCAAACCCGCCGTGCAAGCCCTGGGGCAACTCGACCTGTGGCAGATCGCCATCAAACCCGGCAAGCCGTTTGCATATGGCCGTGTGGGGCAGGCACACTTCTTGGGCCTGCCGGGCAACCCGGTGGCCAGCTTCATCACCTTTGCCATCCTGGTGCGGCCCTTTTTGCTGCGTTTGCAGGGTGTGGGCGATGTGGCGCCCCGGTGCATCGCGGCCCGCGCAGATTTTGACTGGCCCAAAGGCGACAAGCGCCGCGAATTCCTGCGCGTGCGCTACAACGCTGCGGGCGCGCTGGACTTGTTCACCAACCAGGGTTCGGGCGTGCTGACCTCGACCGTCTGGGGCGACGGCGTGGTCGACAATCCGCCTGGCCAGACCATTGCGCGCGGCGACACGGTGCGCTTCCATTCGTTTGCGGAGATGCTGTCATGAAGAATGCCCCCCACGCTCGCCACTTCGTGTGGTCGCTGCCTCCCAAGGGGTCCGTTTTTCATCGTGGGGCGGTCCGGCGATGAAAAGGATCACCGTGCGCTATTTCGCCTCCATCCGCGAGGCCGTCGGCCAAGGCAGCGAAACGTTGGAAACTACCGCCACCACCCTGGGCGCACTGCGCACAGAACTCATCGCCCGTAGCACGGCCCACGCTACCAGTCTGGCACCCGGCAAGGCCGTGCGCATGGCGCTCAACCAGGTGCTGAGCGACGAATCCGCCGTACTGCACGACGGCGCCGAAGTGGCTTTTTTCCCGCCGGTGACGGGGGGGTAGGCCCCGCAAAGTCAGCGCGTTGCGAGCGGTGCAAGGGCGTTAGTGCACCTCGCGAATGCGCTGCTCTGAGAGTTCGTGCAGGTACACCTCCAGGTTGGTGTAGCCCGGTACACCAACCAGGGGCATGGACAACTGCGTGCCATTGTGGTCCTGTACCGAAGGGTTGAGGCCGTGCGTCAGCTCCCAGTTATCGGGTATGCCATCTCCGTCGCTGTCAGCCGGAGGCAGTGGCGCCGTGACAAAAGGCAGCGCGCTGCCGTCCCTCGCAGGGTTGATATGGCGCGGCTGTAGCGCAATCTGGCCGCGCTCGACGGCATCCATCAGCCGCCGATCCATCGGGTCGCGCGGGAAAGCGCCTGTCCGCAGCACGGCCAGCGGTGCCAAGTCGCGGGCCAGGTCATAGCCAATAAACGGGAAGTTATGCCGCAGCGCGGTACCGAAAAACGGCAGGCTGTTTTGGGGCTGTTGGTCAGGGTAGTCGTTGCAGCAATACATCTGCGCATAGTCGCTGCGGCGTGGATATAGGTTGATCTGGTTGCCTGCAAACCAGGTGGCGGTTTGCGCGCCCTGGGGTGTGGCCATGTGGATCAGCCCGAAACGAAATGGCTCCGGCTGCGTTGCATTGCGCACCACCGCTTGGTTTGCAGCAAAGTTCATGCGGTAGTAAATGGGCTGGCCACCGTCCGAACCAGAAATAGTGGTGTTGTTCACGTCGATGAAATAACCCATGTCCCAGTACAGGTTGTTGGCCAGCTCGATGTCCATCACTGAACCCGCGGCTGCTGTGCTTTCACGCGAGAGTTCAGGGTAGCGTCCGAGGATGCGGTTGAACACGTTGTGGTGCAGGGCCAGGCGGGTGAGTTCGTAGCCTTGCGTGGGGTTGCTGTAGTTCACCAGCACGCCGCCCCGGTCGGCATGGTCGCCCACGGTTTCGGCAATGATGGTGTTCTGAACAGTGATGTCTTGCGCATACGATATCTCGACAGCCTCGTCGGTGGCCCCGCCGATCGATACCTGGTCAACGATGGCGCGCCGTGTGTAACGCAGGCGCAGTCCGTCGTCGTGCTGGCCATCGGGGCGGATGCGCACATGGCGCAGGATCCAGTTATCCGCCTTGCGACTACCTGCCACGCACGCCACGTTCTGGTCACAGTACGGTTCTTCTGTGGTGTGGAACTGGCGCAGGGAGATACCGCCTGGTGAGGTCTGCCCCGCAATGGTCACATCCCCCCGTGTGAGCTGGATGGCTGCGTCGATAAGGCCGCTGACAGCAAACACCACGGTGCGTGGGCCGGTTTCGTCCAGCGCGGCCTGCAGCGAGCCTGGTCCATTCGCGTTCAGGTTGGTCACCGTGATGACGCGCCCACCGCGCCCACCCGTCGCCTGTGCGCCAAATCCTGCGGCTCCGGGAAATGCCTGGGCGCGCCCCTCTGCCACGGAGCCCACGCGCACGACCTGCAATTGCGCGTTGTCTACCACGACACCGTGGTACGCGCGGTTGTCCACCACCAAGCTGGGCAGGGAAAGCATGCCGGTGGTGCCGTCGAAGCTGAAACTGGTGGCACTGGCAACGTTGAATCGCACGGGTGATGACCCGGCAAATCGCAGTACCACATCTCTGTATCGGTCTGGCTGCCCGGCAATACCAATCTCGCTGATCGTTAACTCTCCATTGGCGCTGTTGAAGCTGGCGGAGGCAGCGTGGGCTGCGATGCCCAGTCCTATTCCGGCAAGAAGCACAAAAAGACGCAGCATGGGAAACTCCTCGGAGTGGAGGAGCAAATCGTAGCGCTTTGTATCTCCGCCGAACAGGGGCTTGCGGGCTAGTCTGCGGCCTCCAGCCCAGGGCACTGCCACTGCAGCAATTCCGCCAGCCGCAGCACCACCCAGGTGGCCTCTGAGGTGTTGACGCCCGACTCGGCGGTGCACAGCCCGGCGTGGATGCGGCGCAAAATCTCGGACTCTGACGGCGCCTGCACGTGGTACAAAATTTGTGCCTGTTCCACCAGGTGTCCCGCCAGGTCTTCGCACAGCTCGTAGCGGGCGCGTACCACATCGGCGCTTTCGCGCAGGCGGCCGCGTGTGTCGGTGTACACGGCCATGAAGCTTGGCGGCACCAGGATCTGGTTGTCGTGTTCCTGCATGGGGTGGCGATCAATCGGGTGTGAAAAGACGTTCGAAGCGCGTCTGATCGGCGGGCAACTCGAACGTCACCATTTGTCCCATCTTCATGTCGGAGAGTCTGCAGGCAGCGAACAGGCTGGCCTTGCCGGTCAGGTCGAAGCCGGGCAGGTCGATCAGCGCATAGGGGTAGGGCAGGAACAGCTGGTGCTCAAAAATAGAGCGGTGCACGTTGCGGGGGGACGGAAATAGTTTGTATCCGTCGATGGTGATTGTCTGGGTGGCCATCGTGGGGGGCGTTAAAGTGTAGGCACATCCTACCGACATTCGGGGTGGGATCAAAAAGGGTTTCATGGTACGCAACAAGAATGAATGGGCCGCCAAGGTGTTCGCTTTGGTCAAGGGTGGCAATGTGGCCGCCGCCACAGCGCAGATCAAGGTGGCGCCCACGGTGGGCGACATCACACGGCTGCAGACGCTGCTGGCCGGGCTGCCGCCATCGCCGGCGCTACGGCAACTGGCCGCCTTTGTCGAAGAAGAGCGCGCCCTGCTGGCCGCGCCGCGCCTGCACCGCTCGCCTTGAAGAGCGCCTCTGCCATGACCGCGCCCCGCGTTTCCATCCAGACGCCTGATTTCGACGTATCCGCCGAACTGGCTGCGCTGCGCAGCACCGACCGGGGCGTGGGCGCCGTGTGCTGTTTTGTGGGCACGGTGCGCGACCGCAATGAGGGTGACGATGTGGCCTCCATGGAACTGGAGCATTACCCCGGCATGACCGAGAAGTCCATTGACGCCATGATCGACGCGGCGCACCAGCGGTTTGACATCTTCGGTGCCCGCGTCATCCACCGCGTGGGCTTGCTGCAGCCGCTCGACCAGATCGTGCTGGTGGCGGTGACCTCTGCACACCGGGGCGAGAGCTTCCAGGCCTGCGAGTTTTTGATGGACTACCTCAAGACCCAGGCGCCGTTCTGGAAGAAAGAAACCACGCCGCAAGGCGCCCGCTGGGTGGATGCACGGGTGAGCGACGACGCTGCGCTGGCCCGCTGGGGCATTGAAGCTGGCAACGCAGGGCGTTAGGGGGCCTCTGCACGAATCGTCGCGCCGTGTGCATCTGCGGCCTCGGGCGATCTGCAGCGCCCACTTCCCACGCGATTCGTGTAGAGGCTCCCTAAAGCGGCTTGCCGCAGCAGCAGCGACCAGGCATCACCCTTGCTGGCTGCGTACCGACACTTTGTCGCTGTAGACGGATGTGATGTGGCCGTCGATTTCCACACGCAACGCACCGTGTGCGTCTATGCCACGGCCTATACCCAAGTGGCTTGCGTGTGCGCTGTGCACGGTGAGTGGCTTGCCGGCCAGCCAGTCCATGTGCGAGAAAACCTGCGCAAAGGGCGCCAGGCCTTCTTTCTCGAAGCGCAGCAGGCCGATGCGCAGGCGCTCGATGATGTGCGCCGCAAGCGCGTTGCGGTCGGGCGGCGTGCCGCCGCACAGCGTGGCCAGGTCGGTCACGGGCTGATCGAGTGTGCCGTGCACGGCGGGCGACAGGCGCACGTTCAGGCCTACTCCCACGCGCACCACGCTGGGGCCATCGTATTCGCCGCCGACTTCGATCAGGATGCCGGCCAGCTTGCCATGGTCGGTCACCACATCGTTGGGCCATTTGAGCTGCAGTCCCGGTACCTCGGTGTCGGCCAGCGCGTGCACTACGCACACGCCCATGGCGATCGATAGCCCCGACAGCACTGCAGGGCCACCAGCGAAGTGCTTCAGGCACGACAGGGTGATGCCCAGTCCCGGCGGCGAGAGCCAGCCGTGGCTGCGCCGCCCGCGCCCTAACGTTTGGTGCTCGGCCAAGACCACCGTCAGGTCAGGTGCATCGGGCAGAAGGCGTGCCAGTTCGTCCTGGGTTGAATCCAGTTCCCAGTGCAGGTGGATGGGCGCCCCAGGTGCCGTGCCCAGCTTGGAAATGATCGACGGGGTGTGCAGCAGTTGTGTGGACCAGGGCATCCGGTAACCGGCGCGGCTGCGTGCCTCGATGGGCAAGCCTAGGGTCCGTAAAGCAGCGATCTGCTTCCAGACGGCCGCCCGTGTCACGCCCAACTGGGTGGCGAGCGCTTCGCCCGACACCGGATCGCCGGTGGCCAGTTGACGCAGAAGCTCTTTGGCAGGCGGATCAGATGACATGTGCAGAGTGTGCCTCAGCGCGGGCGGAATGCGCCCGTGCAAGCAAGGCTGTGGGTGGGCGTTGGCGCGTGAGCTTGTGGCCAAGCCAGGAGTGCTCTGTCTGTTTTGCATTAAAAATGAATAATTAGGTAAACTTAAAAAATGATGTAAAGTTGACATATCAGGCGCATCGCTGCGCTGTGATAACCCGTTTCAGCGTTTGGGCATGTGCCGTGCATTGCTCAGTTCTCCATCACTTTCCAAGAGGAATCCATGTCTCAAGATCTTTCCAGTCCCGTCTCAGCGCCGCTGTCCCGCCACTCCCATGGGCTGCGCCAGGTGGCCCTGGTTCTCGGTGGTACGGCGGTGCTCGCTGCGTCGTCCTACGTCAGCATTCCGATGCAACCCGTCCCCGTGTCGCTGCAAACCTTCGCGGTGTTGATGGTGGGTGCGCTGTACGGCTGGCGCCTGGGTGGCTTGACCGTGCTGGCCTGGTTGCTGGAAGCGGCCATGGGCATGCCGGTGCTGGCGGGTGGCAAAGGGGGGTTGGCCCCCTTCTTTGGCCCGACGGCAGGCTATTTGCTGGCGTTCCCGCTGGGGGCCGTGCTGATGGGCTGGCTGGCTGCGCGCGGCTGGGATGGCGCCCGACCACTGCGTGCTTTTTTTGGCATGCTGCTGTGCACCACCTTGATTTTGTTGCTGGGTGGCGCGTGGCTGGGCGCGATGATCGGTGCAGCCAAGGGCTGGCAATTGGGTGTGCAGCCCTTCCTGGTGGGTGATGTTGTCAAGTCGGCCCTGGGCGCCGCCACGCTGGCTCTGTGGCACTCGGCACGCAACAGGCTGCCACGCACGTGACGGT
>JAUYGP010000477.1 GCA_030690515.1 Giesbergeria sp. | reverse complement strand
ATCTTCACGGCAGCCCTGCGCTCAACACTGTCATCCTGGCCATTGGTGCCGTGCTGGCCAGCTTCATGGGTACAACGGGCGCGTCCATGCTGTTGATCCGCCCACTCATCCGCGCCAACGACAACCGCACGCACAAGGCGCATGTGGTGGTTTTCTTCATCTTCATCGTCTCGAATGCAGGTGGGTCACTCACCCCGCTGGGCGATCCGCCGTTGTTCCTGGGATTCCTTAAAGGCGTGGATTTTTTCTGGACCGTGAGCCACATCTTTCCTGAAACCCTGTTCCTGCTGGGCGTGTTGCTGGGTATTTTCTATGTACTGGATTGGTGGTACTACCACCGGCGCGAAGAGGTGCTGCCGCGTGACCCCACACCGGATACCCGTGCCATCGGTTTTGACGGCAAGCTAAACTTTGCCTTGCTGGGCGTGGTAGTGGCGCTGGTTCTTGTCAGCGGGTTTTGGAAATCATCCGTGGTCTTCAACATCGCGGGCACCGACGTGGGCCTGCCCGGCATCGTCCGCGACGTAGGCTTGCTGGTGGTAACGGGCCTCTCCCTGTGGCTCACACCCAAACTGGTGCATGAGAACAACCAGTTCGGCTGGGCGCCTATGCAGGAAGTGGCCAAGCTGTTTGCCGGCATTTTCCTGACCATCATTCCGGTAATTGCCATGCTCAAGGCGGGTGTGAACGGGCCTTTCGGCGCCATCGTCAGTGCGGTGACGCGGCCCGATGGCTCGCCCGATCCGGCCATGTACTTCTGGGCTACGGGCATTTTGTCCTCGTTCCTCGACAATGCGCCGACCTATCTGGTGTTCTTCAATACCGCAGGCGGCGACCCGGCTGTGCTGATGACCACGCTGGCACCCACGCTGGCCGCCATTTCGGCGGGCGCCGTGTTTATGGGGGCCAACACCTACATCGGCAATGCGCCCAACCTCATGGTCAAGGCCATTGCCGAAGACCGCGGCGTGAAAATGCCCAGCTTCTTCGGTTACATGCTCTGGTCGTTCGGTATTTTGGTGCCGCTGTTCGTGCTGATCACCTTCATCTGGTTCCGCTGATCGGC
>JAUYGP010000474.1 GCA_030690515.1 Giesbergeria sp. | reverse complement strand
GCTTCACTTTCCGGCACGATATCCATCAGTTTCTGACCCGACTGAATCACGCCACCAACGGTCTGCACCGCCAGGCTTACCACCTGGCCCGCCACCGGCGCCTTGATTTCGGTACGCTCCAGATCGTTCGACACTGCCTTGAATTTTTGCTCCTCGGACAGCACCTCGCGGCTCACATCAGCCAACTGGGTTTCGACCTCACGGCGATACTCCTGCTGGCGCGAGATGGCGCGCTGGCGCAATTCACCCATGGCGCGCTGGGCACGCACCGTGTTGCCTTGAAGGTCGGCAATGGCGGTGCTGGAATCGGCTGCCATACGCTCCATTTCCAGTTGCCGGTTGCGCGGCGCATAACCTTCCTTGACCAATCCACGCAGATTGCCCAACTCTTCGTTGATCAAGGACTGCTGATTGCGACGATTGACCATCATGCCGCCATAGGCTTGCAGCAGGCCTTGCTGGCCTTGAATACTCTCTTCGATCGACTGCAGATCCGAACGCAGCAGGCTGCGCCGCGTCATGAACAGCTGTTCCTGGTTCAGCATCTGCTGACGAATGAGCGGATCGGAGCCCGCCTTCTCCAGGTCCGGATGGAAACTGATTTTTGCAGCGCCCGACTGCTCTGCCACCAAACGCCCCTGCATGGCACGCAAACCCAGGTAACGCTGCCGCGCCCCCTCATAGTTGGCACGCGCCACAGCCTCGTCCAGCCGGATCAGCAACTGCCCCTCTTTGACCTCGTCGCCTTCACCCACCAGAACTTCTTTGACGATGCCACCACTCAGGTGCTGCACCGCCTTGCGCTTGGTATCGATAGCGACCACGCCCTGCCCTGGTACGCCCTCGTCCAGGGGGGCCAGACCCGCCCACAGCAAAAAGCCCCCAAAACCAATGGCCAGCGCCCAAAGACCGATGCGCCCGGCGCGCTTTGCATCGGTGGCAGCTTGGCCCTCCCGGCCTGGTACGGGGCCTGCATCAGGAGTCGGGCCTTTGGCAAGGGTCGAAGAATTCAAAAGTGGTGTAGCCATGTCAAAACTCGGCAATCAAAAATATCAAAAAACAGGAGAACGGACCGCTTACGCAGGCTGCACCGTCAGGGCACCACCGCCAGGCTGGCCTGCGGCAGGTGCGGCTGCGGCCTGCGCAGCACGCAATGCAGCCAGCACTTCATCGCGTGGCCCATCGGCCTGCACCAAGCCATCGCGCAAAATCAGCAACCGGTCGGCCACAGCCAAAATACCGGGGCGGTGGGTGATCAGAAACACCGTCTTGCCCGCCGCCTTCAGCCCCTGCACCGTGCGCACCAGTGCCTGCTCGCCCACATCATCCAGATTGGCGTTGGGCTCGTCGAGCACCACCAGCACCGGGTCGCCGTATACCGCCCGCGCCAGGCCAACGCGCTGGCGCTGCCCACCCGACAGCAAGCCGCCAGCCTCACCAATCGGCGTGTCATACCCCTTGGGGAAACGAAGAATCATTTCATGCAGACCGGCACTGCGCGCTGCGGCAATCACCTTGTCGGAATGCACTTCGCCAAAGCGTGCGATGTTCTCTGCAATCGTGCCCTCGAACAATTCAATGTCCTGAGGCAAGTAGCCCAGATAAGGGCCCAACTCGGTACGGTCCCAGCCGTCGATGGGCAGGCCATCGAGCAGCACCTCCCCCGTTACATCGGGCCAGATACCCACCATGGCGCGCGCCAGCGTGGACTTGCCCGACCCCGATGGGCCCAGCACCACGGTCACGGTACCCGCCTGCACTGCGGTGCTGATGCCCTTGAGAATGGGCGTACTGCGCCCCGGCGCACTGGCCACCACATTGCGCAGGGCCAAGGCCCCTTGCGGCGCCACGCGCGAAAGCGCCGGATCGCGCGCCGGGTAGTTGCCCAGCAATATCTCCAGCCGCTCAAAAGCCGAACGCGCCCCAATGAACGCACGCCAGGTGCTGACCATCATGTCGATGGGCGACAGCGCGCGCGTCATCAGCACGTTCGACGCGATCATGCCGCCGGGCGAGAGCTGACCGTCGATGACCAACAAGGCGCCGGCACCCAGCGCCAGCGACTGTTGGGAATAGCGAATGAACTTGCTCCAGGCCGTGATGCGGTGTGCCAGCGATTGCGAGGCCGACTGCAGGGCCAGCGTTCCCTCGTGCCGATCCTGCCAGTGCGGACGCAGGTTGTGCACCATGCCCATGGATTCGAGCACTTCGGCATTGCGCAGCTTGCTCTGCAGGTAGGCCCCGGATTCGGCTGCAGCCTTGCCTGCGGCCTCGGCCGGAGCCACCGTGTGGCGGTGGCCAAACCAGGCCAGTGCCAGTTGCACACAAGCAAAGAAGATCGAGAGCCAACCCAGCATCGGGTGCAGGAAGAACAGCACTGCGATGTAAATAGGCGCCCACGGCGCATCAAAAAACGCAAAAATGCCGTTGCCTGTCAAAAACTGGCGAATCTGGATCAAATCGCCAAAGGCCCGTGCCGGCCCCGTGCTCGACTGGCTCAGGTACGACTCGAAGCTGGCGTTAAACACGCGCGTGCCCAGGGCTGTATCCAGGCGCACACCCGAACGTACCAGCACACGCGATCGCATCCACTCGGAAAATGCCATCACACCAAAGAAGAACAGCGTGACTAGCGACATGGCCACCAACGTCAGTTCGCTGCGGCTCATCAACACCCGGTCATAAACCTGCAACATGTACAGCGTGGGCGCGAGCATCAGCACATTGGCCACCATGCTGAAGATGCCCACCATGAAAAATTCACGCCGGAAGCTCCACAGCACCTGCGTCAACTCGCTGCGTTCAAAAAAGGAAGGGTTTTTCATGTTCTTGTTCCGTTGCAAAGCTCAGGCGGCGCCCGCCACCTGCACTGCGCCCGCTGATGGCATGGCCTGCGCCTGTACCTGTTGCGCTGCCTTCTGCAGCGCGGCCAGAACCTCGTCGCGCGGGCCAAAGGCCTGCATCTGTCCATCGCGCAGCACCAGCATCTTGTCGGCCACTGCCAGAACGCTGGTGCGGTGCGTCATCACCACAAAGGTGGTGCCGCGCGACTTCATCACCTGAATGGCGTTTGCCAGCGCGGCATCACCCTCTTCATCCAGACTGGAATTGGGCTCATCAAGCACCACGAACACCGGGTCGCCGTAAATAGCGCGCGCCAAACCCACGCGCTGGCGCTGCCCGCCCGAAAGCATGGCGCCGTCGCGCCCCACCGGGCTGCCATACCCCTGGGGCAGCGACATGATCAACTCGTGCAGCCCCACGGCGCGGGCCGCAGCCTCCACCTTGGCCATCTCCACCACGCCAAAGCGCGCAATGTTCTCTGCCAGCGAGCCATCAAACAGCTCCACGCCTTGCGGCAGATAACCCACATGCGGGCCCAGCTCCGACTTGTCCCAGGTGAACACATCTGCGCCATCGAGCCGCACCTTGCCCATGACGGCGGGCCACAGCCCTGTGAGCAAACGTGCCAGTGTCGTCTTGCCCGAGGCCGACGGCCCCACCACGGCCAGCACCTCGCCGGGGTTCAGAGCAAACGCCACACCCTTCAGGATGTTTACCGGATTGCCCGGCGCACCCGCCACCAGCTGCTCCACCTGCAGCGACCCGCGCGGCGCCGGCAGCGACATGCCCGGCACCCGCTGGGGCACCATGCCCAGCAGACTGTCGAGCCGCGACCAGGCGTCGCGCACATTGATCACTGTTTGCCACTGCGACACCGCCTGCACCAGCGGTGCAACCACCCGCCCGCCGAACACCGAGGCCATGATCATCATCACATCACCGCCGTTAAGACTGTTGTGCAGCAACAACCAGCAACCCAGCCCCAACAGACCCGAGCTAAGCGTGGTCTGCAAAAACTTCGACACCGCCTGGTAGCCCCCGGCGCTCTCGGACGCCTTGGCCTGCAGGTTTAAAAACTCGCGCTGCTTGTCCATCCAGCGCGCATGAATGTCGCGCAGCATGCCCATGGACTCAATCACCTGCGCGTTGCGCAAAGAGCCATCGGCATACTGCTGCGCGGCAATGGCACTGCGGTTGGCCTGCATCAGCGGCGGCTTGGTACTACGCTCGTTGAACCAGCCAACCAGCGTGATCACGCAGGCAAACGCAATCGAAGTCCAGCCCAGCACCGGGCTGATCAGGAACAGCAACACAAGCATCACCAACGACACCGGCGACTCCATCAGCCCCAGCAGCACCGGCGAATACAAAAACTCGCGCACCAGCTTGAAATCATTCAGGGGCTGCTGCGTGCCCCCCGGAACGCGCTTGAGGTTGGCATCAAAAATGGCATGAAAAATCCGCCCTCGCATGCGCTCATCCCACTCCACGCTGGCCGCGCGCATCACCTCGCTGCGCGCCCACTCCAGAAGCTCCATCAGCACATAGACCCCCAGGATCAGGAGCGTAAGCATCCACAACGTCATGTGGCTGCGGCTATTGACTACCCGGCCATACACTTCCAGCATGTAACCAGACGGCGCCAACACCAGCAGGCTGCCCAGCAGGCTGAACCAGCCGGCACGCACAAAATAGGGGCGCAATGCGGCCAGTGCCGTACGCAATTCAGTCGGGGGTTTGTTGGGATTCATACCGCTTCTTCCACCATCACATATTCAGGAATTTCCGCATCCGTGCCCACCATGGGTAGAGGGCTTGCGCCAGGTTCGCCAGGGTCTGTCAGAAAAAATGCCAGTTCGTACACACCATCGACCCGGCGCGACAAGACAATCTCGCGCAGCTTTCCCGCATGGAAAACAGCCTCATCCTGCGCACCCAGTGCCAGCTGGAAACGCATGCGACCGTCCAGCGTGAACATCGACAACTGGCCCGCCTTCAGGCTCAGCGTGTGCCGATCAAAATACACCGGGCATGAATCGGCAAAGCGCAGCAACGGCAAAGGCTTGTCACCCAGACGGGTCAGATGGAACGGGCTCCCCGGATGCTGGAATACCAGGCGAGAGGTGCGCGACACCGAATAAATCGCATTGCACACCATCTGCGAACCCATCTCGGGAAACTGATCGCGCAACTGCCGATAGGCCAAATGATGCAAGGCCACCCGGTTCCATACCCGCGTTTGCTGCACCACTGGTGCCAGGGCATTGCACACCTGAGCGAACCCGCTTTGCAAAGCCTGCAAGCGCGCCATCTGTTCAGGCGAAGCGTTGAGGGGAATGCGCAACAAAGAATTCATATAGGAAATTCTAGCAGATTCCTATATGAATTTTTAAAGCTCGTCGTCTAGCGCGCGAAAAGAGCGCTCATGCAAGAACACACCGCCAAGTTATTGGGACAAAAAAACGCCGTGCCAGCCCACCGAGAAAGCGGTCAACAGGTACATAGAAGGCGTAGCGTCGCGCTACACGCTAAACAGGCAAAAACTCCAGCCCAGTCGACGCGAGACCCACCAAATGAATATTGTCGGCATTGACTTGCAAGTCAGAAGCCACCTGAACCAGATCGGCCTGGCTATATGCCCCAGAGTCGAGCAAACCGGTGAGCGACTGCAAGGTCGCGGCATCGGGTGCCGTGCGGAACAAATTGGCGTACACATGAGACACCACCTGTGCGTTGCTTGCCGCAGACCCCAACACAGCCTGCAACGCCAGATTGGCCAACGGCGCTCCAGACAGGCCCGAATCCACAACACTGAGCACTACACCCACCCAGTCCCGGTGCGTCAATGCGCTGGCGCCCAGCACCGCGCCCAGCAATCGCGCCGTCGCACCTGCAGCGCCATCCAGATCCAGTGCCACCGCATAGTCGGCGAAATGCAATCGTTCCACTCGTTCAAGTGTGTCGGTTCCATCGCGGCCTTGCGCTGCGTCCACCATCTGCCAGCCATTGCCCTGCTTCGTCAGAGTGTAATCAGCGCGATTCCCCTGCAAGACCAATTGGTCAATACCACCCGCGCCATCAAAAGACTCATTGGCGGCCATACTAGCAAACACGTCTGGCAGCGCCGTACCGACAAAGCGCACCGGCGTCGTTGTCGGCGACAGCGATGGCCCATGGGTTGAGTTGAAGCCCCACGCACCCCCGAGCCCATCACCTCCGTAGATCCAGTTCAATGCCAAAACGTCGTAGGGTTGAAACTGCGATTTACTGGCGCCCATCTTCGTATAAGACATCACCGTGTTGCCGGAGTTGTCTAGGGCGCTTGGCAATGGGTGCGAAGAAGAAAAGGGGTGCCCCAGCCCCAGCACATGCCCCACCTCATGGAGCAAGACCTCGTAGCCCGCAGAGCCGACGACTGGTTGGTTGTTGATACCGGCGTGCTCCACGTTGTCCAAATACACGATGCTCTCCGCCTCAAGACGGGTTAAAACTCCATTACTTTGGTAGCTGTAACTATAGAAACTTGACGCCAATCCAGCAGTAGAACTGCCTGCAATATTGGTGGCCGCAAAATGCACATCGGCCTGCGCACTGGTAGCGACTTCGACAAATACGATGCCTGTCAGGGCCGCGGCGTGTTGCACTATCGAACGCGCCGCTTGCTGCTGCGCCGCATTGAACCGGTTCACACTGCCCGACGTTTTTTCGTCCACCACACTGCCAATGCCAACGTCGAATGTGTAGTACAGAACGTTGCGACCATCTGGCCAAAAATTCCAGAACAATGGATCGTCCAAGAGTGCATCAACCCGTGCATCCCCCGAATACACCACAGTTTTCAGATCCGAAACGGTTGCAGCCATGCAAGTCTCCCACACTGGAACCCTGCGCGACTGAGGGCTCCCGACATCATAAAAAAGCAACACCCCCCTGAACCAAGGGGCTGAAGGATCTGATCAGATAAACCTGCCTTGCGCGTAGCAAGGAAAGAGTTCGCTCATTTTTTTGGACTATCGGCACCGCCAGCCTGGGGGCCGTCGCCTTGCTGAGCAGAAGGCGCCGATTCGTCACGCGAAGTTGATGCGACCGATGGATTCGAGGCCTTTTTCGCCGCATTGGCAAAAATTGTCTGTAAATCACCGCGCACCTTGTTCGTGATGTCCTCGGCGGTCAATGGTTTTTCAGGAGGTGTAGTCATCCGACCACTTTACCACCCTTGGTACCGGCCAGGCTTCGCTCCAGCGCTCTATGCATGCCGTGACAGCGCACGCGCAGCCCGTGATAATGAAACTGCAGTTGCCAACCCCAGCCAGCCCCCACCAAAGGGATATCATGCCAAGTTTTTGCCTTCCCCGGCTTCACGCCTGTGGCCTTCTTGTCTGTGCCTTGCTCCTCTCCCATGCTCAGGCACAAACCGTTGCAGAAGGCCCAGACCATGCCACCCAGGTACTGGGCAGTGCATGGGACATGTCGGAACAGAGCGACGTCTTTCCGCTGCTGTGGACACACAACCTAGCATCGGCCACCGTGGCACAGGGCATCATGACCGGCACAGCCCGAGACACCGACCCCCACTTTTGGCTACAGTTTCCGCGCATCCCTTCCGCAACTCCCGCTCTGAACCAGGCTCAGCCAGCCATTGTTGCGAGTCGCTTCACCCACTTTGCTTTCATGATGTGGTTACCCGACACCGTGGTGCCAGGCTCGCGCAATGGTCGTTTGGTGTGGCACAAGGGAGGGGACACCGTGGCCGCCTTCGACGCCGCTTATTCAGAATCCCCCATGTTCCCGGTCTATCCGGGTTGGCATCTCTACGATTTCAACCTCGCCGCCATGCAACCAGGCAGCGGCGCCCCCTGGATTGACTCTGTTCAAGGACTGCGCATCGATCCCTGCCTGGGTTGCAATGTGGAGTTCAAGATCGATTGGGCGCGGCTCTACAACCACAGCGAAGCCGGATCAATGACCAGCCTTCCGCCGGGCAAAACCCGGCTTCTGGCAACAGTGCAGCCCACAGGTTCAACAACACCCGTGGCCATGCCGCTGCACACCGTGCAAGGCAAGGCCTCGGCTGCCGGCCTCCCACCGGGACAGTATCGCGTGGCACCTATTACTGATGGCGACTACGCCCTGAGCCAACGTGGCAAGGCATGGACATTTGACACCCGATCCGACATCCTGTGGGCTGCAAACAATGGCATTGCCTCTGCGCAAGTCACCCCTCAGGGCCTCAGCGGCATCACCAGCAATGGCGACCCATATGTTCTGCTCGACCTTGCCTCCCAGGCCCCCATTGATGCACGCCTTTACCGCCACCTTGCCATCGACCTCACCATTGATCAAATCCCAGCACAAGAATCCGGCCTGCTCGTCTGGTGGGGCGATCAGATTGCCTCTGTTCGCCATCCCAGCAATTTCATCCCGGTGCAGGCTGGACGAGCGACCTACCACATAGATCTGGGCCAGTCACCTGACTGGACTGGCTTGGTCAAGGCACTGCGCATCGACCCGCTCAACGGTCCCAATGCTGGCAATGCCGTTCATTTCACCCTGCACAGCGCACGGCTGACCCAGGCCAGTGGGTTTGAGGAATCGGCAGCGTTCAACCCCGAGCCCCTCTCCGTGAATGCACGGCCAGTTGTCCGCATCCTGTCACCCGCCCTGGGTGACGGCGAGGACTATGCCCTGGTGGAACAAGGCAAGGCATGGTCCATGCAAACAGGCCAGGTTCAGCACCCCGAACTCAGCAACCTGCGGAGCTGGGGCTACACCAACGGTATTCCCGACCTCAACCTGACAGGTGCATTCTTTCAGGGCACCTCGCAGCCTGCAGCCACTCAGCAGACCGAAGGCGACCCTCACGTTTTCCTCGCATTCCAGGAAAACGCCCACCCCATCGATGCCAACACCTTCCGCTGGCTAGGCTTTGACCTGTACGTCCCAATGGACACCACCGCGCAAAACGAGCTAACCCAGGGCGCCGTCGCCCGGCTGGCCTGGAAAACCGATGACACGGACCCCGGCGTCACCACTGACGACATCATCCTCACGCCCGGCCTGCAACGGTACTGGTTCGACATGAACCAGCTGGTGTACGAACCCAGCACCGCCCGCACCTGGAACGGCCTGGTGCGATACCTGCGCATCGACCCTTTTGAGTTCCCGGAACCACGCAGCTTTTACGCAGGACCGGCGCAGTTGCGTGCCACACCGTCTGCGCGCTATGTGGTGCCCGTCGTATTGCAGCTCAATGATGCCGATGGCGACCCCCTCACCGTCACCGTCCGAAGCGGCAATAGCGTGCTTGGGAATGCGACCGGCCTCACGTCGGGAACCCATCAGATCATCGCCAGCATGGCAATGCTGCCCGCCGGAGAACACACCCTGTCTGTAGAAGTATCGGACGGCCTCAACACCGTGCCACGCAGTGCCAGCCTTCCGGTCATCAAGCTGCCAGTTCAGGCGCCGCTGCCCGCCCACCAGATCAAGGCTGCCGACCGCATCTTCAACTGGGCCGAAAACCTGCTAGCCACCACCGTCGGGCCCGGCAGCCCGTCCAGCAGCAGCCATGCCTGCTTGCAGGCCATCCCTGGCGCCTACGGCCGCATCTACGCGAGCAGCGGAATCTGCTTGTTCACGGTGGATGGTCAGGTTCTCTTCACCATCCATGGCGACGGGCTTGCGCTGGCAGGCAGCATGTCACAATTACTGGAACAGGCTTCCGCGGCAGGTTACTGAAAACACAGGCCTCGAATACGCGGGATTCAGGCTAGTCGCCCGCTGGCGACAGACGTGAAAGGCTACGCTACCGAGACGGCGGTAGTCGACGTCCGTAACCGTTGCCCGCATGGTACACAGAGGCAACATCCGTCCAAGGTACTTGCCGATATCGATTACGTGTTTACCCGGGGCAACCTGAACACTATCGCTACTAGCCTACTAGACCAGACCGTGGGACTGAGGGCCTATCTGCCTGACTAGTATCCCGAGTTAGAAATTCGCAAACAAAACCTCTCGATACTTGCAAGGATGTCGTCCGCAGTCTTGGCCTATACGAACGGTTTGGGATCGGCGTTGTGAAATTCCAGATAGTCTTTGATGGCTTGCTCAAGCTCACGGGTAGATCGATGCGTACCGCGGCGAATTTGTTTTTCGGTCAATGTCGCAAACCAGCGTTCGACTTGGTTGAGCCACGACGCGGATGTAGGCGTGAAGTGAACGTGAAATCTTGGATGGCGGGCAAACCAGTACTTGATGGTCGGTGTCTTGTGCGTGCCGTAGTTGTCCATCACCAAATGAATATCCAAATCGGACGGCACGTTGGCTTCGATGGTGCGCAAGAACTTCAAAAACTCGCTGCTACGGTGACGCTGGTGCAACTCGCCGATCACAACGCCAGTGGCGATGTCCAGAGCCGCAAAAAGAGTGGTAGTGCCATGGCGCAGGTAGTCGTGCGTGCGCCGCTCGGGGATACCGGGGGCCAGCGGCAGGATCGACTGCGTGCGATCGAGTGCTTGAATCTGGCTCTTCTCATCCACGCACAGCACCATGGCTTTGAGCGGCGGGGCCAGATACAGCCCAACGATGTCGCGCACCTTCTCGACGAACAGCGGATCGCTGGAGAGTTTGAAGGTCTCCTGGCGGTGCGGCTGCAGACCAAAGGCCCGCCAGATGCGACTCACAGCGGTCTGTGACATGCCCATGGCGTGGGCCATGGTGCGCGTGCTCCAGTGCGTGGCGCCCGGTGGTTTGGAAGAGAAAATAATTCAATAAATTTTTAACTCAGGACACTAGTGTCCTGAGTTAGAAGTTCGCAAACAAAATCTTTCGACGCTGGCAAGGATGTCGTCAGCGGTCTTGGCCCATTGAAAGGGCTTGGGGTTTGCGTTGTTGAGTTGCAGGTATTGCTTGATGGCCTGCTCGAGTTGGCGCGTGGAGCGGTGTGTGCCGCGCCTGATGTATTTCTCGGTGAGCGTGGCGAACCAGCGCTCCACCTGATTGAGCCAGGACGCAGAGGTGGGCGTGAAGTGCACGTGGAACCTCGGGTGTCGCGCAAACCAGTTGCGAATCGTCGGCGTCTTGTGCGTGCCGTAGTTGTCCATCACGAGGTGCACGTCCAGCCCGGTGGGCACGTTGGCCTCCACGGTGCGCAGGAACTGCAGGAATTCGCTGCTGCGATGGCGCCGGTGGAGTTCTCCGATCACCTCTCCGGTGGCGATGTCCAGCGCTGCGAACAGGGTCGTCGTGCCGTGGCGCATGTAGTCGTGCGTTCGCCGCTCGGGGATGCCCGGGGCCAGTGGCAAGATCGGCTGTGTGCGGTCCAGCGCCTGGATCTGGCTCTTCTCGTCCACGCACAGCACCATGGCCTTGAGCGGCGGATCCAGGTACAGGCCCACGATGTCGCGCACCTTCTCCACGAACAGCGGGTCGCTGGACAGCTTGAAGGTCTCCTGGCGGTGCGGCTGCAAGCCGAAGGCGCGCCAGATGCGCGTCACCGCCGTTTGCGACAGATTCATTTCGCGTGCCATGGTGCGCGTGCTCCAGTGTGTCGCGCCTTGCGGGATCGACTCCAGCGTGCGGGCGATCACCGCATCGACTCGCGCATCGTCAATGCTGCGCGGTGCGCCGGGACGTGGCGCATCCAGCAGCCCCTCCAAGCGGTGTTCGACAAAGCGCGCTCGCCACTTGGAGACGGTCTGGGGCGTGACCCGCTGGCGAACGGCAACGGCATTGTTCTCCATGCCACCGGCACAGCCCAGCACGATGCGCGCTCGCAATGCCATAGCCTGCGCGGTCTTGCGCCTCAGCGTCAAGGCCGTGAGTTGTTCGCGCTCCGCATCGCTTAGCACCAGTTCCGTCTTGGGTCTGCCTCTCATGATCACCTCGTCGTGTTCGAACAGTACACGACTGACGGTGCCGGCAAACATTAGTTCAATGAACTTCTAACTCAGGACACTAG
>JAUYGP010000469.1 GCA_030690515.1 Giesbergeria sp. | reverse complement strand
CACGGTTTCGGACATGGGGCCGCTGCTGCTGGGCCGCATGCTGGGCCTGAACGATACGCAGCTGGGCGTGCTCAACCTCGTGTTCAAGGTGGCCGACGATAACGGCATGCTGCTGCTCGACCTGAAAGACCTGCGCGCCATGCTGCAGTATGTGGGCGACAACGCAAAGGAATTCACCACCGAGTACGGCAACATCAGCGCCGCCAGCGTGGGTGCCATTCAGCGCGGACTGCTGCAGATCGAACAGCAGGGCGGCACACAGTTCTTTGGCGAGCCCATGCTCAACATCCAGGATTTCATGCAGACGGTGGACGGCCAGGGAGTGATCAACATCCTGGCGGCCGACAAGCTGATGAACGCACCGCGCCTGTATGCCACCTTTTTGCTATGGATGCTGTCCGAGCTGTTCGAGCAGTTGCCTGAAATCGGCGACCCTGAGAAGCCCAAACTCGTTTTCTTCTTCGACGAAGCCCACCTGCTGTTCAACGAGGCGCCCAAGGTGCTCGTCGAACGCATCGAGCTGGTGGTGCGCCTGGTGCGCTCCAAGGGCGTGGGGGTGTACTTCGTGACGCAAAACCCGCTCGACATTCCCGACAGCGTGCTGGCCCAATTGGGCAACCGCGTGCAACACGCGCTGCGCGCCTTCACCCCACGCGACCAGAAGGCCGTGAAGGCCACGGCCACCACCATGCGTCAGAAGCCGGGCCTGGACATTGAAACCGCCATCACAGAACTGGCTGTGGGCGAGGCGCTGGTGAGCTTTTTGGACGCCAAGGGCCGGCCCAGCGTGACCGAACGGGTCTATGTGCTGCTCCCGGGCAGCCAGCTTGGGCCCATCACGCCGCAGCAACGCCAGAGCCTGATGGCAAGCTCGCTGGTCGCAGGTGTGTACGAGAACACCGTGGACCGCGAGTCTGCCTACGAAAAACTCAAAGGCCGCGCCGCCGCGACCACGGCACCAGCACCGCAGGGCAGCAACAAAGGCGCGCCAGCCACCACGGCGGCATCCGCAGAAGAAGGTGGCGGCATGCTCGGCGGCCTGAACGATGTGCTGTTTGGCTCCACCGGCCCGCGCGGCGGCAAGCGCGACGGGCTGGCGCAAACCATGGCCAAGTCTGCCGTGCGCACCATGGGCACCACGCTGGGCCGCGAAATTTTGCGCGGCGTGCTGGGCAGCATCTTTGGCGGGCGCAAGCGTTAACACCATGATGGCAAACACCAGCATTGCATCCACCATGACCGGGTTTGAATACCTGCTTTTGCGGTTATCTGGCCTATTGGTGCCCCTGGCCATTGCCCCCTGGGCCATCGCCCTGGTCGGCATACCGGCAGGCTGGTGGGAGCCCGAAGGGCGCTGGGCTGTGTACCTTATTTGCACGGTATTGGCCGTGATGGGCGCACGGCGCTGGACACTGGCCGTGCGCGAACGCTTTGTGCGCGAAGCCCCCCTGCCCCAGCTCCTCAAGCGCAAACTGCGCGACATCTACCCGCTGCTGAGCCCCAAGGACACGGATCTGGTTGAGCGCGGCCTGCGGCAGTTTTTCGTGGCCTGCCTGCGCAGCGACAAGCATTTCGTGGCCATGCCGTC
>JAUYGP010000122.1 GCA_030690515.1 Giesbergeria sp. | reverse complement strand
CCGACACGGCCGCGCGAATGATCGGAATCTGATCCCAGTACGCGGGTGGCCGGTAGCCATCAAGCTTGGTGCGCGCATGCACCACGATCTCGCACGCCCCGCCGTCCTGCATGGCCTGGGCGCATTCCAGCGCCAGGCTGGCATCGTGAAAGCCCAGGCGCATCTTGGCGGACACGGGCAGGTGCGCGGGCACCGCCCGGCGCACGGCCGCCACCAGGGTGGCAATGCGTTCGGGCTCCTGCAACAACGCCGCACCGCCGCCATGGCGATTGACCACCTTGGCCGGGCAACCAAAATTCAGGTCAATGCCCTCGGGGCCCAGTGCGGCCAGGCTGGCAGCGTTCTCGGCCATGCACACCGGGTCGGAGCCCAGCAGTTGCGCACGCACCGGCACACCGGCAAGGGTGCGGCCACCGTTGAGCAGTTCAGGGACATAGCGCAGAAACACCTTGTCGGGCAGCAGCGTGCCCGTGACGCGAATGAACTCGGACACGCACCGGTCCACGCCGCCCACGCGGGTCAGCACATCGCGCAGCACAAAGTCGAGAAGGCCCTCCATGGGGGCAAGCAGCAGGATCATGGCGGATGGTTCAGGCGGCGGGGGAATGACTGAAAATTCATAGTAAATGGCACCAAGGCCAATAAACACAAACGCAATAAGCTACGATTTTAGTAGCATTCAACCCACCAATCATCCGATGTGTTGACCGAATGGTCAGCCTGCAGGTTCACCCCGATCATGTGTCGATGACCGAGGACTGGCGCCAGAAATTGCCGGAAACGGGAGGGGAAAGCGGTCGCTCAACTTCACCGGCGTCCGCGCGCAACATGGCCCTCGGTAAACAACGCCGAGTCCGCCTGACGCTCCTGTTCGTCAAGCGCAAGCAACAAACTTGTTCGATGCTCTTTCGCAACCACTTGCCAGTGCTCGCCGCTCAGCGCACCTTCCAGCGCCCAAAGCAAGTTCAGACTCACGTTGCCACCTGCCTGCTTGACTTTGATATACGCGGCTACAGAACCTAGCGCACGAAGCTGGGCCAGGCTA
This sequence comes from Giesbergeria sp., assembly GCA_030690515.1. Classification (GTDB taxonomy): domain Bacteria; phylum Pseudomonadota; class Gammaproteobacteria; order Burkholderiales; family Burkholderiaceae_C; genus Simplicispira. The sequence continues at coordinate 932 of JAUYGP010000122.1, read as the reverse complement.
CTGATTCCTGCATGAACGAGCATGGCCTGCGACTTCGGCCCAAGGTTCGGAAGTTCAGCCAGTTGATTCATCTCGCGCACCAAGTCATCGTCCTCATTCGTTTCGACTCCACAAGATTCCATCTCGCCCGCCTCACCAATGTATCGCGCAATTTGTACGCCCGACGGGCCACATCCGGGCCATGGAACTGCTGAGCAGCGCGCACCCTCTGGCCCGTTGCTCCTGCAATCCAGTCCCAAACCCTCACGCAACTGCAAGAGCCGCCGCTCTGCCACCAAGGTCATCAAGCCGTCATCCGTCGCTGCTGCAATAGCGGGCAGCAACTATTCAAACCGAGCCCCATGATGCTGCTCAAGACCGACAAAGCCCGCCTCGAATTGCAGCCCGGCCGACGCACGCTGAGCCTGCGCGAGCGCTCGCTGCTGCTGTTGGCAGATGGAAAGCCCTTGCACGAACTGCAGGCAATGTACGACGGAGAAGGTAGGCAGATTGTCGATGCCTTGGTACACGCGGGCTACCTCAGTCTGCCGGTGCTGGACGAGGAGGACCTTTCCGCCACCGCGCCTCCCATGGCGCTGGCGCAGCACGCGCCTCTGCGCTCACTGGCGGGCACGCGCATGTACCTGTTCGATATTTGCGAGCGCATGTTTGCGCGGCGCAACCCCCCTCTGGCCGAGCAGTACCGCGTGGCACTGCGTGGCGCACGCGACCGCTGGAGCATGCTGGATGTGGGCGAGGCGCTGCTGGAAGAGGTAGGTTACCTGGCCGGGGCGCAGCGGGCGGCGGCGATCCGTGAGCGCATGGTGCAGTTGTTGCCCCAGGAGGCCGCACTCACCTCGCCCGGCCCGCTCTCTGGGCTCCTCAGGCTGCAGCCAGCCGCCACAGCGAGGTGATTTCGGCCGCACGCGCAGCCTGCAGGGCGTCGCCCGCCG
>JAUYGP010000466.1 GCA_030690515.1 Giesbergeria sp. | reverse complement strand
TGGAAGCCGAACATCGAGTAGTACACGAAGAACGGAATCATGATGCGGTTGTTCGTCGAATACGACGTAGCCGCCGCAATCCACGAGCACATTCCGCCTGCTTCGTTGATGCCTTCTTGCAGGATCTGGCCGTCCACCTGCTCCTTGTAGTACATCACCTGCTCGCGGTCCACCGGGGTGTAGCGCTGGCCCTTGGGGTTGTAGATACCGATCTGGCGGAACATGCCCTCCATACCGAAGGTGCGGGCTTCGTCGACCAGGATGGGCACGACGCGCGGGCCCAAGGCTTTGTCGCGCAGCAACTGCGTCAAAAAGCGCACATAGGCCTGGGTGGTGCTGATCTCGCGGCCTTCGACCGTGGGCTCCAGAATGGCGTTGAAAGTCTCCAGCGACGGCACGGTGAATTGCTCGTCCGCCTGCTGGCGGCGCTTGGGCAGGTAACCCCCCAGGGCTTTGCGCCGTTGGTGCAGGTATTGCATTTCCGGCGTGTCCTCGGCCGGTTTGTAATAGGGCAGCTTCTCTAGTTCGCTGTCGGAGATGGGTATGGCGAAGCGGTCGCGAATGTAGCGAATATCCTCATCGGCCAGCTTCTTGGTCTGGTGCACCGTGTTCTTGGCTTCACCGGCTTTGCCCATGCCATAGCCCTTGACGGTCTTGACCAGCAGCACCGTCGGCTCGCCTTCGTGCGCATTGGCGGCATGGAAGGCGGCGTAAACCTTTTCGGGGTCGTGGCCACCGCGGCGCAGTTCCCAGATGTCCTCGTCGCTCAGGTGTTCGACAAGTTTGAGCGTCTCGGGGTACTTGCCGAAGAAATGCTTGCGGATGTAGGCACCGTCCATGGCCCGGTAGGTCTGGTAGTCACCGTCCACCGTTTCCATCATGACTTGCCGGAGCTTGCCACTCTTGTCGCGCGCCAACAGGTCGTCCCAGCCCTTGCCCCACAAGAGCTTGATGACGTTCCAACCGGCGCCGCGGAAGTCGCCCTCGAGCTCCTGGATGATTTTTCCGTTGCCACGCACCGGGCCATCGAGCCGCTGCAGGTTGCAGTTGATGACAAAAATCAGGTTGTCGAGCTGCTCGCGTGCCGCTAAGCCGATAGCGCCCTTGCTCTCAGGTTCATCCATCTCACCGTCACCCAGGAACACCCAGACCTTACGGTTGGCCGTGTCGGCAATGCCGCGCGCATGCAGGTATTTCAGAAAGCGCGCTTGGTAGATCGCCATCATCGGCCCCAGGCCCATGCTGACGGTGGGGAACTGCCAGAAACCCGGCATCAGCTTGGGGTGTGGGTAGCTCGACAGCCCTTTGCCGTCCACTTCCTGGCGGTAGTGCTCCAGCTGGTCTTCGGTAATGCGCCCTTCCAGGTAGGCACGGGCGTAGATGCCCGGCGCGCTGTGGCCCTGAAAGTAAATGCAGTCACCACCATGGTTTTCGCTCTCGGCGTGCCAGAAATGGTTGAAACCGGCGCCCCACATGCTGGCCAGCGAGGCAAACGAGCCAATGTGGCCACCCAGATCGCCGCCGTCGGCCGGGTGCAACCGGTTGGCACGCACCACCATCGCCATGGCGTTCCAGCGCATGTAGGCACGCAGGCGCTTTTCGATCGAGATGTTGCCGGGGCATCGCACCTCCTGGTCAGGCTCCAGCGTGTTCACGTAACCGGTGTTGGCCGAAAACGGCAGGTCGATGCTGCTCTGGCGGGCGCGCTCCAGCAGTTGCTCCAGCAGGAAGTGCGCGCGCTCGGGGCCTTCCTTTTCGATGACGGCAGAGAGCGCCTCCATCCACTCACGGGTTTCCTGCTGGTCGATGTCGGTCGGCGCGTCGTTGACGGCCTGGGAATCAGGTTGAGTGGTCATGGCTTGTCTCCTTGGTAATGGCCACAATTTAGTGCGTTTGCCCTATTTTTGCATAAATTTTCAAATTTTCAAATAGTGCTTTTCATTTTCATTATGTGATATTTTGCTGCAAACGCACATTTACCTGGCCAAGACGTAGCGGACACTCCCCTACACTCGGGGGCATGTTGGAACAACCCCCCGCCACACCGCCAGGGCCTCGGTCCCGTGCCGCACTGGCCCAGTGGTGGCGCACCTGGTGGCGCAGCCTTTCTCCGATGCGCCAGGACCGGTTTGCCGCGCTAGCACCGCTGGCCGCCGTGCTGATCTTCATGGCAGCCATCGTGGCCGCTTTTTGGTACCTGCGCGTAGAAGAAGGTGAGCGAGAGCAAGAAGCCTTGCGCCGCGATATCGAATACGCACAGCAGCGGGTGCGGCTGCGCCTGCTGGAGCGCCAGGAGCAGATCATGCGCATCGCGCGCGACCTCTCCAACCAAGACATGGAGCGCACGCAATTCAGCCAGCGCGCCGAGGCCCTCGTCAGCCAATACCCTGAGCTGCAGGCCATCACCTGGATTGACGAGCGTGGCCGCATCCGCGCCAGCCACGCCGCGCCCACGTTGGCGGGTAGCCAGGTGCGGGTGGCGGGTGAAGTGCTCAGACCCGGCCCCACCGCCGACAACTTCAGCCTGACGCGCGACCTGCAGCAACCCGTGTACGTGCAACCGACCGCCGTCCCCAACGAGTCGGTGCCTCTGTTGCAAGTGCTTGTTCCGCTGAATATGCAAGGCAAGTTTGGCGGGGTGGTGCTGGGGGAATACTCGATCGACAGCCTGCTGCGCTATGGCACACCGACCGAGGTGTTGGCACGCTACGCCGTCACCCTGCTGGACGACAAGGAGCAGGTGCTGGCTGGCTCCCCCCTACCCGCCCGCAACCGTGCCGCCCAGTGGGTGCCTTGGAGCGCCAAGGCGAACGAGTACGCTGTGCCTATTTCCCCCGTAGGCAACGGCCTGGTATTGCGTGCGCAGGCCTATCGCACGTCGCTGGGCGTGGTCGGCAGCGGGCTTTTCTGGTTGGTGGGCGCGCTCAGCGCCATGACCGCCTGGATGCTGATTGCCACCTGGCGCCACACCCGTCGCCGCATGCAGGCGCAGCTGGCCCTGGTGGCCGAAACCAATTTCCGGCGCGCTATGGAAAATTCGGTGCTCACGGGTATGCGCGCACTCGACCTGCAAGGTTGCATCACTTACGTGAATGCGGCTTTCTGCCAAATGACGGGCTGGAGCGAAGCCGAACTGGTGGGCCAGACGGCCCCCTTTCCCTACTGGCCCGAATCCGAATACGAGCAACTCAGCGCCCGGCTGCAAGATGAGCTGAACGGCAAAACCGTA
>JAUYGP010000463.1 GCA_030690515.1 Giesbergeria sp. | reverse complement strand
GCATTGAATTCATCATGCGGCCACGGGAAAAACCGTGCTTAACGACCCCCGGGCTTTTGGTACATGCCCTCGATGGCTTGTGCGAAAGAGGCCATCAAGTTGTTGCGCTTGAGCTTGAGCGTGGGTGTCATGAAGCCGTTTTCAGTCGTCCACGGCTCCAGCGTGCAGTACACGGTGCGGGGCACGGCGTAGCGTGGAAAACTGGCGGTGCTGGTTTCGATGCGCGCCAGGATGGCGCGGTGCACCGCCGGGTTGTTCAGGCTGTCCGCGTCTTGTGTATCCAGGCCCAGGCCTTCGGCCAGGCGCAGCCATTCGTCACGCTTGAGCACCGCCACACAGGCGATGAAGGGGCGGTTTTCGCCCACCACAAAGGTCTGTTCGAGCAGGGGGTCAGACTGCAGCGCCAGTTCCAGGTCGCCCGGCGGGATTTTTTCGCCGGTCGAGGTGACGATGATCTCCTTGATGCGCCCCCGGATATGAATCCGGCCGTCCACGATGTCGGCCTGGTCCCCGGTGCCTAGCCAGCCCTCGGCGTCCAGGGTTTTGGCGGTGTCTTCGGGGCGCTTCCAGTAGCCTTTCATCACGATGGGGCCGCGCACCTGCAGCTCGCGGTTCTCGCCAATGCGCACTTCCACGCCCGGCAGCGCACGGCCCACGCTGGCCGGGTCGTTGTCGTGCACGGTGTTCACGCACACCACGGGCGAGGTTTCTGTCATGCCGTAGCCCTGCACCAGTGGCAGGCCCAGGCCCAGAAAGCACTTGGCAATGGTGGGTGAGAGCGGTGCACCGCCGCTGACGGCCACACGCACGCGCCCGCCAAACTGCGCCAGCAATGGTTTTGCCACCAGGGCCTGCAGCACAGACCAGGGCAGCAGGTTCATCCAGCCGCCCAAGGCTTCGTCGTGTGCGGGCGGCGGCAGGCCTTGCGCGCGGCAAAAGCGCTGCCAGCCTTTGAACTGGGCGGCTTCATAGAGCTGCATCTTCCAGGGTGTAGGTGACAGGGTCTCGAGCAATTTGGCGTGAACGCGCTCGTAAATGCGCGGCACCGAGACCAGCACCGTAGGGCGAATGGTTTTCAGGTCATCGGCCAGCAACGCCACCGACCGGGCAAAGGCCACGCAGCAACCCGCCGCGATGGGCAGGTAATAGCCCCCCGTGCGCTCGAAGGTGTGCGACAGCGGCAGGAACGACAGAAAAACGTCGTCCTGGGTGGGTGCAATGCGTTCGAGCACG
>JAUYGP010000454.1 GCA_030690515.1 Giesbergeria sp. | reverse complement strand
CTTTGCGCGGCGATGCCGATGCGCCCGCCTTCGAGCGCACCGAGGGCAATCTTGTAGCCCTCGCCCTCGGCGCCAATGAGGTTTTCCGCCGGGATGCGGCAGTTGTCGAAGTTGATCTGCGCGGTGTCGCTGGAATGCTGGCCGAGCTTGTCTTCAATCCGAGCGACCACATAGCCGGGGTTGCTGGTGGGTACGAGGAAGGCGCTCATGCCTTTTTTGCCTGCGCCCTTGTCGGTGACAGCAATGACGATGGCCACATGGCCGTTTTTGCCGCTGGTGATGAATTGCTTGACGCCGTTGATGGCGTATTCGTCTCCGTCCTTCACCGCCGTGGTGCGCAGGGCCGAGGCGTCTGAACCCACATGCGGCTCGGTCAGGCAAAACGCGCCCAGCATTTGGCCCTGCGCCAGCGGTGTGAGCCAGTCGCGCTTTTGCTGGGCGTTGCCATAGCGCATGAGGATGGCGTTGACGGGGCAGTTGGTAACACTGATGGCGGTGCTGGTGCCACCGTCGCCCGCCGCGATTTCTTCGAGCACCAGGGCGAGCGACAAGTAGTCGAGCTGGGCGCCGCCAAATTCCTCAGGCACGCAAATGCCATAGGCACCGAGAGCCGCCAAGCCCTGGTGCACATCCTTGGGGAAATGGTGCTCCTTGTCCCAACGCGCGGCGTGGGGGGCGATCTGCTCTTGTGCAAAATCGCGCACCGCTTCACGGATCATTTCCTGGTCTTGGGTCAGCAACATCGGGCGGGTCTCCAGTTTTGTGATTTAGAAATATTTACCAGTGCGCAGCGCGGCGCCCATCGTGGTGCAACAACTGGCCCTTGTCGGCCGCCGTGAGGTGGGCCAGCGTCTGGCGCATGCCGCGCACGCTGGCCTCGGCCGTGAGGGGCGCCGTCTCGCCGCCCATGTCGGTCTGCACCCAGCCGGGGTCGATGGTGACCAGCGTGGCGCCGGGGTAGTCATGCTGCGCAGCGGCTACGGCCATGTTGAGCGCAGCCTTGCTGGTGCGGTAGAGCCACGCGCTGCTCTCGCCCACGCTGCCAATCTGCGACATGGACGAGGACAGGAAGGCGAACACGCCGCCTGCGGCCTCCACCAGCGGCGCCACCTGCGGGATGGCCTGCATGGCGCCGAGCACATTGGTGTGCATGACGGCGTCAAAGTCCTGCTGCGTGGGTGGTGTGCGGGCACCGGCGCGGCGCATCACACCGGCCACGTAGAACGCCAGGTCGAGCTTCTCGCCGTCGAGCTGCCAGGCCAGGCCGCTCACGCTGGCCGGGTTGGCAACATCCACCGTCAACACCTCGGCACCCAGCGCCTGCACGCGCGCACGACCGGCGTCGTCGCGCACGGTGGCTATCACGCGGCAGCCATCGGCAGCGTATTGGCGCACCAGTTCAAGGCCGATGCCCCGCGATGCGCCCATGACAAGAATAGTTGTCATTTTTTGAGTGTTTTTAGCCTCTAGCGCTCGTCCATTAAGCGCTACTAGCTATTATTTTAGGAGCATCAAGAGATGCGATTACAGCATCTCCAGCGCCACGGCCGTGGCTTCGCCACCACCGATGCACAGCGTCGCCAGGCCTTTCTTGAGGCCGTGCGCCTGCAGTGCGTACATCAGCGTGACCATGATGCGGGCACCGCTGGCCCCGATGGGGTGGCCCAGCGCGCAGGCGCCGCCGTTGACGTTGACCTTGTCGTGCGGCAGATCCAGTTCTTTCATCAGCGCCATAGGCACCACGGCAAAAGCCTCGTTGATTTCCCACAGATCCACATCCCCCGCAGCCCACCCGGCTTTGGCCAGCGCCTTTTGCGTGGCGCCCAAGGGGGCGGTGGCAAACCATTCGGGCTCTTGCGCGTGCGTGGCGTGGCTGACGATGCGCGCCAGCGGTTTGCAGCCGAGCTTGTCAGCGGTGGACTGGCGCATCATGACCAGCGCTGCAGCGCCATCGTTGATAGACGAGCTGGACGCTGCGGTGATGGTGCCGTCTTTTTTGAATGCGGGCTTGAGCGTGGAAATTTTGTCCAGGCGGGCCTTGCCCGGACCTTCGTCGATCGACACCACTACTTCCCCCGCGCGGGTTTTGACGGTGACGGGGGCAATTTCAGCGGCAAAGGCACCCGATGCCGTGGCGGCCTTGGCGCGCTCGACGCTGGCGGTGGCGAAGGCGTCCTGCTGAGCGCGGGTGAAGCTGTATTTGGCGGCGCAGTCTTCGCCAAAGGTACCCATGGAACGGCCAGGTTCGTAGGCGTCTTCCAGGCCGTCGAGCATCATGTGGTCGAAGATGCGGTCATGGCCGAGGCGGTAGCCACCGCGCCCTTTTTGCAGCAGGTAGGGGGCGCCCGTCATGCTCTCCATGCCACCAGCGACCATGACGTCGTGCGTACCGGCCAGCAGCATGTCGTGCGCGAACATGGCGGCCTTCATGCCAGAGCCACACATCTTGCTCAGCGTCACGGCACCCGCTTCTTTGGGCAGACCGCCCTTGAAGGCGGCCTGGCGGGCAGGCGCCTGGCCCTGTCAGCCATCAGGCAGTTGCCAAACAGCACCTCGCCCACCTG
>JAUYGP010000452.1 GCA_030690515.1 Giesbergeria sp. | reverse complement strand
TCTCGCTGCCCGGCCCGCGGGCAATCACTTCGCCGCGCTCCATCACCAGGTAGTCGTCGGCCAGTTCCTCGGCAAAGTCGTAGTACTGCTCGCACAGCAGCACCGCCACGGGGTGGCCGTCCAGGCCTTCGTCGGCCAGTTGGCGGATGACGCGGCCAATGTCTTTGATGATGCTGGGCTGGATGCCTTCGGTGGGCTCATCGAGGATGAGCAGGCGCGGGCTGGGCGCCAGTGCCCGGGCAATGGCAAGCTGCTGCTGCTGGCCGCCCGACAGGTCGCCGCCGCGTCGGCCCAGCATTTGTTTGAGCACCGGGAACAGGGTGTAGAGGTGCTCGGGCACGGGGGTGCTGCCGCTTTTGTAGGCCAGGCCCATGCGCAGGTTGTCTTCCACTGTCAGGCGGCCAAAGATTTCGCGGCCCTGGGGCACGAAGCCGATGCCGGCGCGGGCGCGGTCGTACGGGGCCTGGTGGTGGATGGGCTGGCCATCAAAGGTGATGCTGCCGCTTTTGATGGGCACCAGGCCCATGAGGCTTTTGAGCAGCGTCGTTTTGCCAACGCCGTTGCGGCCGAGCAGGACGGTGACTTTGCCGGGGGCGGCGGTGAGGCTCACGTCGCGCAGGATGTGGGAGCCGCCGTAGTACTGGTTGATGTTTTGGACGGTGAGCATGGTTTTTAGGTGTTTTTGGCATCTAGCGCTTATTTGGTAAGCGCTGGTAGCTATTTAATTGAGAGCATTTGCGTGTGTGCAGCGTGCATGCGTGCAGCGTGTATGCGGCATGCTTGTGCTGAGGGCGGGGGCCGGGGTGTGCGCCCGGCGGCGCAGTAACTTTCTTTCGCTTCGCCGAAAGAAAGTCACCAAAGAAAGGGCGACCCTGCTGGCCGTGACCCCGCCGCTGCGCGCCGGGGCAACCTGCGATGCTCGTTCGCGGGGCGCGCTGCGGAACTCGCTGCGCGCTGACGCGCTCCGCTCAAACAGCCGCAGCGAGTCAGTCAACGAAGGCGTGTGTCCTTCGGCACACGCCCGCCCCGCGCCCTGCGCTTCTCGGCACGGCCAGAAGGGAACCCAAGAGCACGGGCCATCGCTGCGCTCGGCCCCGCACGCACAGCGCAGGGTGCTTGCGCCCGCGAATCGTGGGCCGAGCGCAGCGATGGCCCGTGTGGATGTTTTGGCTGTTGGGCTGCCCCGCCCCTTCTGGATGCGCCTGGGGCGGAGCACTTGCGGGGTGGCATGCGCGCTGGTGCGCGCATGCTTTGTTGACTGGCTCGCCGTGGCTGTTTGAGCGAAGCGCCGCAGGCGCGCAGCGAGTTCCACGGCGCACCCCGCAAGTGTTCCGCCGCAGGTGGCCCCCGCGCTCCGCGCGGGGGTCGCAGCCAGCAGGGTCGCCTTTCTTTTGGGTACGTTTCTTTGGCGAAGCAAAGAAAAGTACCTCGCCCGCCGGGGCGACTCCCGGCCTCCGCCCTCAGCAACAGCACCCCGCCAGCCACGATAGATGAGCGACGAACCAACCATCACCGCCCCAAATACACCTCAATCACCCGCTCATCCCCCTGCACCTGGTCCAGCGTGCCCTCGGCCAGCACAGCCCCGTCGCACAGCACCGTCACCTTCTCGCTGATGGTGCGAATGAACGACATGTCGTGCTCCACCACCATCAGCGAGTGCTTGCCCTTGAGCGTGAGAAACAGCTCGGCGGTGCGGACGGTTTCCTCGTCCGTCATCCCCGCCACGGGTTCGTCGAGCAACAGCAATTGGGGCTCTTGCATCAGCAGCATGCCAATCTCCAGCCACTGCTTTTGCCCATGGCTCAGATTGCCCGCCATGCGCCGCACGCTGGCCGCCAGGTGGATGGTGTGCAGCACCTCGGCCAGGCGGTCCTGCTGGGCCGAATCGAGGCGGAAGAACAGGCTGGACGGCACGCCCTTGTGGGTCTTGAGCGCGAGTTCGAGGTTCTCGAACACGCTGAGCTGCTCGAACACCGTGGGTTTCTGGAACTTGCGGCCTATCCCCAGGCTGGCAATCTCGGGCTCGTTGTGGCGCAGCAGGTCGATGGTGCTGCCAAAGAACACCGTGCCCTGGTCGGGCCGGGTCTTGCCGGTGATGATGTCCATCATCGTCGTCTTGCCCGCACCGTTGGGGCCGATGATGCAGCGCAGCTCGCCGGGCGCAATGTCCAGGTTCAGGCCGTTGATGGCCTTGAAGCCGTCGAAGCTCACATGCACATCTTCCAGGTACAGGATGCGGCCGTGTGCCACGTCCACCGCGCCGGGCACGGCCACGCGCGAGAAGCCTGCGGCGCGGCCGCCGGATTCGGTCTGGCCCGTGGGCGCGGGGCGCGCGATTTTGGCAATGCGGCGCGCGCCGTCTTCCATCAGATCGGGGGTCATGGCGCGCCCTCCTCTTTGGCGATGCTGGTGTGCAGCGGCGCCTCGGCATCGGCCACGGCCTTCTTCGGGCGGCGCAGCAGGCCGACGATGCCATTCGGCAGAAACAGCGTGACGGCAATGAACAGACCGCCCAGAAAGTACAGCCAGAACTCGGGCGCCACCACGGTGAGCCAGCTCTTGGCACCGTTGACCAGAAAAGCCCCGGCAATCGGCCCGATGAGCGTGGCGCGGCCGCCCACCGCGGCCCACACCGCAATCTCGATGGAGTTGGCGGCGCTCATCTCGCCGGGGTTGATGATGCCCACCTGCGGCACATACAGGGCGCCCGCCACGCCGCACATCATGGCGCTGATGGTCCAGATGGTGAGCTTGTAGGGCAGCGGCGAGTAGCCCGAGAACATCACGCGCGTCTCGGCGTCGCGCACGGCTTGCAGCACGCGGCCAAACTTGCTGCGCACCAGCCAGCGGGCCAGCAAAAAGAAACCCAGCAGCGCCAGCCCCGAGAGCACGAACAGCAGCATGCGCATGGTCGGAGTGGCAATGGGTTGGCCCAGGATGCGCTTGAAATCGGTAAAGCCGTTGTTGCCGCCAAAGCCGGTTTCGTTGCGGAAGAACAGCAGCATGGCGGCGTAGGTCAGCGCCTGCGTGATGATGGAAAAGTACACGCCCTTGATGCGCGAGCGAAAGGCAAAGTAGCCAAACACGAAGGCCACCAGCCCCGGCACGGCGACGACCAGAATCAGCGTGGCGACAAAGCTGTCGGACAGCGCCCAGTGCCAGGGCAGCTCCTTCCAGTCGAGGAACACCATGAAGTCGGGCAGGTCGCTGTGGTAGTTGCCGTCGCGCCCGATCTGGCGCATGAGGTACATGCCCATCACGTAGCCGCCCAGCGCAAAGAACAGGCCGTGGCCCAGGCTCAGGATGCCGGTGTAGCCCCAGATGAGGTCCATGGCCAGCGCCAGGATGGCGTAGCACATGATTTTGCCGACCAGCGCCACGGCGTAGTCGCTCATGTGGAGCAGGCTGCCGTCGGGCACCCACAGATTGAGCGCGGGGGCGATGGCACACACGGCGATAAGTGCCACGATGAAGGCCGACCAACCGGTGCGGGTGAGCAGCGGCGCGGGGGAGGGCAATTGCAGAGCCGGTTGAGCCATGTTCGGGGGGATATTTGTCTTGTTACTCATGCTTCAGCACTCCGACCCTTCATCGCGAAAATGCCTTGCGGACGCTTTTGGATAAAGATGATGATGAAAACGAGCACGGCAATCTTGGCCAGCACGGCCCCGGTCCAGCCCTCCAGAAACTTGTTCAGCACGCCCAGGCCCAGCGCGGCGTACACGGTGCCGGCAAGCTGCCCCACACCGCCCAGCACCACCACCAGGAACGAATCGACGATGTAGCCCTGGCCCAGATCCGGCCCCACGTTGCCCACCTGGCTCAAAGCACAACCGGCCAGGCCCGCAATGCCCGAGCCGAGCGCAAAGGCATAGGTATCGACCCGCGCGGTGTTCACGCCCATGCACGAGGCAATGGGCCGGTTTTGCGTGACGCCGCGCACAAACAAACCCAGGCGCGTGCGGCTGATGAGAAAGGCCACGCCCGCCAGCACCGCCAGCGCAAAG
>JAUYGP010000446.1 GCA_030690515.1 Giesbergeria sp. | reverse complement strand
GCGTGGGCACGGGCGGGCACATCACCGGCGTGGCACGGGTGCTCAAGGCCCGCTTCCCGCAACTCAAGGTGTTTGCCGTGGAGCCCGCGCTCTCGCCCGTGATCTCGGGTGGCCAGCCCGGTCCACACCCACTGCAAGGCCTGGGCGCCGGGTTCATTCCGAAGAACCTGGACACCAGCCTGCTCGACGGTGTGATCCAGGTCGACGCCGAACCCGCCCGCGAATACGCCCGCCGCTGCGCCCGCGAAGAGGGCATGCTGGTCGGCATTTCCTCGGGCGCCACCCTGTCCGCCATTGCGCAGAAGCTCCCCGAACTGCCTGCCGGCAGCCGCGTGCTGGGCTTCAACTACGACACGGGCGAGCGCTATCTGTCGGTCGAAGGCTTCCTGCCTTCTTGATGAAAATTGGCTCCAGCGCTTATGGATAAAGCGCTGACAGCTATTATCTAGATAGCATCTGGAGCAGAATTACACCAGCCCGTAAAATCCAGGCGTTTCCATTGCCCTGCCCGATCACCACGGGCCTGCAAACCCATGATTCGCCTCTCCGAAATCCGGCTGCCGCTGTCCGCGCTGGCCTCCTGCCCCGACACCCACCCGCTGGACGCCCTGCGCACCCACGCCGCCCAGGCGCTGGGCTTGGCCGACGCCGACATCGCCGCCCTGCAGGTCTTCAAGCGCAGCTTTGATGCACGCAAGGCCACGCTGCTGGCGGTGTACATCGTAGACATCACCCTGGCCCGCCCGGCCGACGAAGCCGCGCTGCTGGACCGGCACACAGGCAACCCGCACATCCAACCCACACCCGACATGGCCTGGCACCCTGCAACCCAGGCGCCTGCCAACCTGCGCGAGCGCCCGGTGGTCGTGGGCTTTGGCCCCTGCGGCATTTTTGCGGCGCTGGTGCTGGCACAAATGGGCTTCAAGCCCATCGTGCTGGAACGTGGCCGGGCCGTGCGTGAGCGCACCAAAGACACCTGGGGCCTCTGGCGCAAGCGCGAACTGCAGGCCGAGAGCAATGTGCAGTTTGGTGAAGGCGGCGCAGGCACGTTCAGTGACGGCAAGCTCTACAGCCAGATCAAGGACCCGCGCCACCTGGGCCGCAAGGTGATGCACGAGTTTGTCAAAGCCGGTGCGCCTGAAGAAATTTTGTACGTGGCGCACCCGCATATCGGCACCTTCAAGCTGGTGAAGGTGGTGGAAAACTTGCGCGAACAGATCATTGCACTGGGCGGCGAGGTGCGGTTCGAGCAGCGAGTGACCGATGTTCTCGTGGAAGAAGATGCCCACGGCCGCCACCTGCGCGGCTTGCAGGTGCTCAACCAGGCCACGGGCGAGACCCACACACTGGCCGCCTCCCGTGTGGTGATGGCGCTGGGCCACAGCGCACGCGACACCTTTGCCATGCTGTACGAGCGTGGCGTGTCCATGGAGGCCAAGCCTTTCTCCATCGGTTTTCGCATCGAGCACCCGCAGGGCGTGATCGACCGCGCCCGCTGGGGCCGCCACGCGGGCCACCCGCTGTTGGGTGCGGCCGACTACAAGCTGGTGCACCACGCCGGCAACGGCCGCACGGCCTACAGCTTCTGCATGTGCCCCGGCGGCACCGTGGTGGCCGCCACCAGCGAGCCCGGCCGCGTGGTGACCAACGGCATGAGCCAGTATTCGCGCAACGAGCGCAACGCCAATGCGGGCATGGTGGTGGGCATTGACCCGGACGATTTTCCGCGCGCACCCGCAGCCTATGAAGC
>JAUYGP010000445.1 GCA_030690515.1 Giesbergeria sp. | reverse complement strand
GCCACAGGCCTGGCCGCCCTCCTGCTGGGCCTGCACATCCCGGAGGGGATACAACCCACCGTGAACCGAATAGGCGCGGCTTCGTTGGAGCTGGGCCTGAAGGCGGCAGGCGCAGGCTTGCAGTTCAGCCTGTTGACCCGCAGCAAGCTGCTGACGGTGTCGGTACTGTCCATCCGCCACCTGCTGCTGCCGCTGATTGCCTGGGCCATTGCACGCCTACTGGGGCTCGATGCGGTGCAAACCGCAGTGCTGCTGGCTTTTTCAGCGCTGCCCACTGCGTCAAGCTGCTATGTACTGGCGGCGCGCATGGGCTACAACGGCCCGTATGTGGCGGGGCTGGTCACGCTCTCGACCATGCTCGGCCCGCTCAGCCTGACGCTGGCGCTGGGCCTGCTGCGATAGGCCACATAAGCTATCTTTTATATAGCTACTTACGCTTACTGAATAAGCGCTGCAGCCTGTTTTCATTCATTTTTTTCCTGGAGTGCCCAGGCCACATGCTCACGCACCAGCGCACTGTCATCGGCGGCGCGCGACTGCAGTGCAGCGCGCACACCGGCATCGCCCGTGGCGTGCAAGGCATTGCCCAGCGCCACGGCCACGTTGCGCAGCCAGCGTTCGTGGCCAATGCGGCGGATCGGGCCGCCCTCGGTCACGCGCAGAAAAGTCGCCTCATCCCACGCAAAAAAATGTACCAACTGCTGGTCTGTCAGGCCCGCCCGCGCATCGAAGTCGGGCAACTGGCTGGGCTGGGCGTATTTGTTCCACGGGCAAACGAGCTGGCAATCGTCGCAGCCGTAGATGCGGTTGGCGAGCAGCGGCCGCATCTCCAGCGGGATCGGCCCCGCATGCTCAATCGTCAGGTACGAAATGCAGCGCCGCGCATCAAGCCGGTAGGGCGCGATGATGGCCTGCGTGGGACACACGTCGATGCAGGCTTGGCATGACCCGCAATGCGCCGTGACGGGCGCACTGGGTTCCAGTGCCATGTCCACATAGATCTCGCCCAGGAAAAACATCGAGCCGCCTTCGCGGTTGAGCACCAGGGTGTGTTTGCCGCGCCAGCCCTGGCCGCTGCGCCGGGCCAGCTCGGCCTCCAGCACCGGCGCCGAATCGGTAAACACCCGGTGGCCCAGCGGGCCGACCGCCTGGGCGATGCGGTCGCACAGCTTTTGCAGCCGGGCGCGCAGCACC
>JAUYGP010000437.1 GCA_030690515.1 Giesbergeria sp. | reverse complement strand
TCTTCATCCTGGCGGGCAACCTGATGGAAGCAGGCGGCATCTCGCGCCGACTGGTGGAGTTTGCCAAGAGCCTGGTCGGCGGCGTACAAGGCGGCCTTCCCATGACCTGCGTGCTCACCTGCATGATTTTTGCAGCCGTGTCGGGCTCGTCGGTGGCCACCACCTTTGCGATTGGCGCCATCCTGATTCCAGCGCTGGTCAAGCACGGCTACCCGGTCACCTACGCCGCTTCGCTGCAGGCCACAGCCGCCGAGTTGGGCGTGGTGATTCCGCCCTCCATCCCGCTCATTTTGTACGGCGTGAGCGCAGAGGTGTCCATTGGCGAGTTATTCATCGCGGGTTTTGGCCCAGGGCTGTTGATTGCAGGCTCCCTGATGCTGTTCGTCTGGCTGTGGTGCAAATGGAGAGGCTGGGGCAAGACCGATGGCGAGGGCCGCATGCCACTGGGCCGCGCCACGCTGCAAGCGGGCTGGGCACTCTTCATGCCGGTCATCATCCTGGGCGGCATCTACGGTGGTGTCTTCACCCCCACCGAGGCATCGGCCGTGGCGGTGTTTTATGCACTGCTGGTGGGCATCGTGATCTACCGGGAGATTGGCATCAAAGACCTGGCCGCCGTGCTACGGCGTTCGGTCATTTCGTCCTCGGTGATCATGTTCATCATCGCCAATGCCGGGTTGTTTGCCTTCCTCATCACGCGCGCCGGAGTGCCCGACGCCATTGGCCACTGGCTCGAAGCCGTGCTGCAATCACCCACACTGTTTCTGCTGGGCGTGAATGTGGCGCTGTTTTTCATCGGCATGTTCATTGAGACCAGCGCAGCCATCATCGTTCTGGCGCCCATTCTGGCGCCCGTGGCACAGCATTTCGGGGTGGACCCCGTGCACTTCGGCCTGATCATGGTGGTGAACCTGGCGCTGGGCATGGTCACGCCGCCGTTTGGCGTGAACCTGTTTGCCGCGTGCACGGTGGCGCGCATCTCGCTTGACCGCATCGTCGGGAGCCTGCTGCCCTTCGTACTACTGATCCTGGGTTGCCTGCTGCTCATCACGTACTTCCCGTCGATTTCGCTCGGGTTGCGCGATCTCGTCTATGCAAAGTAGGTAGAATCCGCCCGGTCAGGAGAGAGCGCCCCGCACTTCGCCCCGAAGCGTGAGCGGCACCGCCGAAGGCGCAGGCACCCGCCGAACGCTCAGGCAAAAGGACTGACAAGCGCCCGCAGCGATGCCGGCGTTCCTTGCTGGAGAGAGATGGTCGCGCTGCAGGTGCAGGCCATCCACCGAAGGAGCAAACCGCAGGGCCAGCCAGGGCGCTGCGGTGAATCTCTCAGGTAAAGCGGACAGCAGGCAAAACCCGCAGCCCCTTGGCTGCGGCCCCCCTTTGCCCCGGAGTCCGCCATGTCTGCCCCTGCCACCGCCCCCCTGCTTTCCACGCCCCTGAACGCCCTGCACCTGGAGTTGGGCGCCCGCATGGTGCCCTTTGCCGGCTATTCCATGCCCGTGCAGTACCCCGCAGGCCTGATGGCCGAGCACCTGCACACCCGCCAGGCCGCGGGCCTGTTCGATGTGTCGCACATGGGCCAGTTGCACCTGGTGGGACGCGATGCCGCCGCCGCGTTCGAGACCCTGATGCCCGTGGACGTGATCGACCTGCCCGTGGGCAAGCAGCGCTACGGCCTGCTGCTCAATGACGAAGGCGGCATCATCGACGACCTGATGTTCTTCAACAAGGGCAATGGCGAAATCTTCGTCATCGTCAACGGCGCCTGCAAGGTGGGCGACATCGCCCACATCCAGGAACGCATCGGCATGCGCTGCCAGGTGGTCCCCATGCCCGACCACGCACTGCTCGCCTTGCAGGGCCCACAGGCCGTCACGGCGCTGGCCCGCTTGGCGCCCGGGGTGGAGCAACTGGTGTTCATGACCGGGGGCGACTTCACCATTGCCGACTGCGCCTGCTTTGTCACCCGCAGCGGCTACACGGGTGAAGACGGTTTTGAGATTTCGGTGCCCGCCACGCAGGCCGAAACCCTGGCCCGCGCCCTGCTGGCGCAACCCGAGGTCAAGCCGATTGGCCTGGGCGCACGCAACTCGCTGCGCCTAGAAGCTGGGCTGTGCCTCTACGGCAACGACATCGACACCACCACCACACCCGTGGAAGCTGCACTGAACTGGGCCATCCAGAAGGTGCGGCGCACCGGCGGGACCCGCGCCGGTGGGTTCCCGGGCGCCGACAAGGTGCTGGCACAGCTGGATAACCCCACCATCCTCACACGCAAGCGCGTCGCCCTGGTCGCCACCGAGCGCGTGCCGGTGCGCGAACCCGCGGTGCTGGAGAACATGGACGGCCAGCACATCGGCCAGGTCAGCAGCGGGCTGCTGAGCCCCACACTCAATCAACCCATCGCCATTGCCTACGTGGGCCCGGACTACACCGCGCCAGGAACCGAGCTTTTTGCCATGGTGCGCGGCAAGCCCGTGCCCATGAAAGTGAGCGCCACACCCTTCGTGCCAACCCGCTATTACCGCGGCTGACCGCCAGCCAGCGGCTACATTCCACTTTTCATCATCTTTCCAGGAGACCTCCCATGACCGTCAAATTTTCCAAAGACCACGAGTGGATCAACGTTGCCGACACCAATGCCGCCGTCGTCGGCATCACGGTGCACGCCCAGGATGCCCTGGGTGACGTCGTTTTCGTCGATCTGCCTGCCGTGGGCGCCAGCTTTGCACAGGGCGACGTGGCCGGTGTGGTCGAGTCCGTCAAGGCCGCTGCCGACATCTACATTCCCGTCGCGGGCGAAGTGGTGGAAGTGAACGAAGCCCTGCGCGCCGACCCCTCGTTGGCCAACACCGACCCGCTGGGTGCTGGCTGGTTCTTCAAGGTCAAGCTGTCGGACCCGTCGCAGCTCGACAGCCTGATGGACGAGACCGCCTATTCGAGCTTTGCCGCCAGCGCCTGAG
>JAUYGP010000431.1 GCA_030690515.1 Giesbergeria sp. | reverse complement strand
GTTTGCTCACCATGGCGCCGTGGCTGATGAAGTTTTTGTCGGTGGCTGGCACGGCCGCCATGTTTCTGGTGGGCGGCGGCATTCTGGTGCACGGCATTCCCCTGGTGCACCACGCCGTCGAGGCTGCGGGCGCGGCTGTGGCGGAGGGGGCCCTGGGTGGGCTGTGGCAGGCGCTGACGACCAATCTGCTCAATGCGTTGGCGGGTGTGGTGGCGGGCGGGCTGGTGCTGGCGGGCGTGACGCTGGTGCAGCGGCTGCGCAAACCGGGCGGCGTCGCCGGCAAGGGACACTCTTGATGCCACAGCACTGCCAGTTATAGGGGCAGTGCCATGTGGGGCGCTGGCCTACAGCGCAGATTGCGGCACCCCGGCACAATGGTCTGGCGAGCCTGCGGCCCCGTGCGCCGGGTAGCAGGTGCTTCTTTCTGCCAGCGGCCACGCCGAGAAAGCCCCCTCCGTTCATGCAAGAGCCCCGCCATGCCGAGATCATTGAAGGCCTGCGCTGCACCCCTGCCCGCATTTCTCCCAAATACTTTTACGACGAGCGCGGCTCCCGGCTTTTCGAAGCCATCACGCGCCTGCCCGAGTACTACCCGACACGCATCGAACACGCCATCCTGCAGGCGTCGGGCGCAGACATTGCCCGTGCCATCGGCCAGGGCTGCACGCTGATCGAGCCGGGCGCGGGCAGCTGTGCCAAGGCGGCCGTGCTGTGCGGGCTGATTGCACCGCGCTGCTTTGTGGGGGTCGATATTTCGGCGGACTACTTGGCAGGGGCCGTGCAGCGGCTGGGGGCACGCTTTCCGGGCATGGACGCCCGCGCGCTGGGGGGCGACATCACACGGGGGATTGATCTGCCGGACGATTTGCCCGCCGCGCCGCGCCTGGTGTTCTACCCCGGCTCGTCGATTGGCAACTTTGACCCGCCCAGTGCGCTGGCCCTGCTGCGCCAGATGCGCGCCCTGGCGGGGGACGATGGCGGGCTGCTTATCGGCATCGACTTGCCCAAGGAGGTGGCGGTGCTCGAAGCCGCCTACGACGACGCGCAGGGCGTGACGGCGCAGTTCAACCTCAACGTACTGGCCCATTTGAACCGCCTGATCGGCAGCGACTTCGAGGTCAATGACTGGCAGCACCGCGCCTTCTTCAATACCCAGGAATCGCGCATCGAGATGCACCTGGAAGCCTGCGCACCCGTGGTCGTGCGCTGGCCCGGTGGAGAGCGAACCTTTGCCGCAGGCGAGCGCATCCATACCGAAAACAGCTACAAATACCCGTTGGATCGATTTTATGAACTGCTCGCGCAAGCCGGTTTTGCACGCACCCATGCGTGGGCGGATGCGCGCCAGTGGTTTGCCCTGGTACACGCCCAAGCGTGAGAAAGGATGCCGCCATGACCGACCTGGATTCCCGCTTCTCTGCGGTGCGCAAGCACACGGCGTCGCTTGTTGCGCCGCTGTCTGCCGAAGACTGCTGCGCCCAGTCCATGCCCGACGCCAGCCCCGTCAAATGGCACCTGGCGCACACCACCTGGTTCTTCGAGACCTTTGTGCTGGAGCCGAATGAGCTGGGGTTTGAGCCCTTTCATCCGGCGTTTCGGGTGCTGTTCAACTCCTACTACAACGGCGTGGGTGCCAAGCACCCGCGCCCGCAGCGCGGCCTGCTCACCCGGCCCGCGCTCTCAGACGTGCTGGCCTACCGTGCCAATGTGGAGCAGCGCATGAAGGCCCTGCTGGCGCAGCAAGGGGACAACGCAGCGCTGCAGGCCTTGATGGAGCTGGGCCTGCAGCACGAGCAACAGCACCAGGAACTGCTGCT
>JAUYGP010000429.1 GCA_030690515.1 Giesbergeria sp. | reverse complement strand
GGCGCGCCGCTCATGCTGCTCGATGAGCCCCTGGTGAACCTGGACTACAAGCTGCGCGAAGAACTGCGCGAAGAACTCACGCAACTGTTTGCGGCGGGGCAGTCCACCGTGGTGTACGCGACGACCGAACCGGCCGAGGCGCTGCTGCTGGGCGGCTATACCGCCGTGCTCGATGAGGGACGGTTGTTGCAATACGGTCCTACCGCCGACGTATTCCACGAACCGTGCTCGCTGCGCGTGGCGCGCGCTTTCAGTGATCCGCCGATCAACTTGGTGGCGGCGGTTTCTGCAGCGCAGGCATTGCGCCTGCCTGGCGGCGTGGATGTGGTGCCGCGCCAGCCCCTGGCGGTTCCTGACAGCTCGAACCTGACTGTGGGAGTGCGCGCCAGCGCGCTGCGCGTGCAGGCGCGCCCTGGCGATGTGGCGGTGCAGGGGACGGTGGAACTGGCCGAGATTTCCGGCTCTGACACCTATGTGCACGCGACGACATCCCTGGGAGATTTGGTTGCCCAGATCACGGGGGTGCATTACTTCGACCTCGGGGCCTTGGTTACGCTGTATTTCAGCCCCGCGCAGGTCTATGTGTTTGGTGGCGATGGCGGCTTGTTGCTGGCGCCACAGCGTGTGGGGGGAGTCTGACATGGCGCATATCTCGCTTGATCTGGCGCATTCGTACAAGCCCAACCCCCAACAGGACAGCGACTACGCCCTGCTGCCGCTGAAGATGGAGTTTGAGGATGGTGGTGCCTACGCGCTGCTAGGACCCTCGGGCTGCGGTAAGACGACCATGCTCAACATCATGTCGGGCCTGCTCGTGCCTTCGCATGGCAAGGTGCTGTTTGATGGCAATGACGTTACGCGCAAAAGTCCCCAGCACCGCAATATTGCCCAGGTGTTTCAGTTTCCGGTGATCTACGACACCATGACGGTGGCCGAGAACCTGGCGTTCCCGCTGCGTAACCGCAAGGTGCCCGAGGACCAGATCCGTCAGCGTGTGGGTGTGATTGCCGAGATGCTGGAGATGAGCGGGCAGCTCGATCAGCGTGCGGCGGGCCTGTCGGCAGATGCCAAGCAAAAAATATCGTTAGGCCGGGGCCTGGTGCGCTCGGATGTGGCTGCCGTGCTGTTTGATGAGCCGCTCACGGTGATTGATCCACACCTCAAATGGCAACTGCGGCGCAAGCTCAAGCAGATCCATCACGAGCTCAAGCTCACGCTGATCTACGTAACCCACGACCAGGTCGAGGCACTGACCTTTGCCGACCAGGTGGTGGTGATGACGCGCGGGCGCGCCGTCCAGGTGGGCTCGGCCGATGCCCTGTTCGAGCGTCCGCAGCATGTGTTTGTCGGGCATTTTATCGGCTCGCCGGGCATGAACTTTCTGCCCGCGCAAATCGACGCAGGGCGCTTGCAGGTGGCTGGCCATGTCCTGGAGTTGCCCACGCCGCGCACCCTGCCTGTGGACGCGCTGCAAGTGGGCATTCGGCCTGAATATCTCTCCTTGGCGCAGCCGGGCCAGGCTGGCGCGCTGCCGTGCACCGTGTTGCGCGTGCAGGACATTGGCACCTATTTCATGCTGACTGCACAGGTGGGTGCGCTTCAGCTCAAGGCCCGCTTTGATGCCGAGCAGCGCTTGCCTTCGGCCGGAGACCAGGTCTGGCTGCAGGTGCTGGGTGAACACACCTGCTATTACCAAAACGAGGAGTTGCTGCCATGAAGCACCACCCCCTGAGTCGCTACGCGGCTTCCCCCTGGACGGTGGACGACGCCCTTTGCTGCGGGGTGGCCCTTGTTGAGCGCTCCGCCGGTTCCGCTGCGCCCGTTTCACGTACATCGGCGCATGCGCAGCCATCTGGAGAGCGGGTATGAGCAATACGACCAAACCCGTGAACCAGAAAGCCTGGTTCCTGATTCTTCCGGTACTGTTGTGCGTAGCCTTCTCGGCCATCATCCCTTTGATGACGGTGGTGAACTACTCGGTGCAGGACATCATCTCGCCCGAGCGCCGCGTGTTCGTTGGGGTGGAGTGGTTTGCCTCGGTGATGTGCGATGAGGAGTTGCACTCTGCACTGTGGCGGCAAATCACTTTTTCGCTGGCCGTTCTGCTGGTGGAAATCCCGCTGGGCATTCTGCTGGCACTGTCCATGCCGGCGCAGGGATGGAAGTCTTCTGCCGTGCTGGTGGTGGTGGCGCTGTCGCTGCTGATTCCGTGGAACGTGGTGGGAACGATTTGGCAGATCTATGGGCGTGCTGACATCGGCCTGCTCGGGTTCACACTGCAAAAAATGGGCATCGACTACAGCTACACGGGTAATGCCACGCATGCCTGGATCACGGTGCTGGTGATGGATGTCTGGCACTGGACACCGCTGGTTGCGCTGCTGTGTTTTGCCGGGCTGCGCAGTATTCCCGATGCGTACTACCAGGCCGCGCGGATCGATGGGGCCAGCAAGCTGGCTGTGTTCCGCTACATCCAGTTGCCCAAGATGCGTGGCGTGCTGATGATCGCGGTGCTGCTGCGTTTTATGGACAGTTTCATGATCTATACCGAACCCTTTGGGTTGACCGGGGGGGGGCCGGGCAATGCCACAACGTTCCTGTCGCAGTACCTCACGCAGAAGGCGGTCGGCCAGTTTGATCTGGGACCGGCAGCGGCCTTCTCGCTGATTTACTTTCTCATCATTTTGCTGATGTGCTTCATCCTCTACAACTGGATGCAGCGCATGGGGACCGCCGACGCACAAGGGGCTGGCCATGAATGAAAAACGATTCCAGAAGCGCACGTTGTTCCTGATCGCGTACCTGATTTTTGCCGTGTTGCCCATCTATTGGATGATCAACATGAGCTTCAAGACGAACGAGGAAATCCTGTCGCATTTCTCGTTCTGGCCACAGCACTTTACCTGGGCTAACTACAAGACCATCTTCACCGATCCTTCGTGGTATTCGGGCTACATCAACAGCTTGATCTACGTGGCCATCAATATGGTGATTTCGCTCACCGTGGCCTTGCCTGCGGCCTATGCGTTCTCGCGCTACCAGTTTCTCGGCGACAAGCATGTGTTTTTCTGGTTGCTGACCAACCGCATGACGCCGCCTGCGGTGTTCTTGCTGCCGTTCTTTCAGCTCTACACCACGGTGGGCCTCATGGACACGCACTTGGCGGTGGCGCTGGCGCACTTGCTGTTCAACGTGCCTCTGGCGGTGTGGATTCTGGAAGGTTTCATGAGTGGTATTCCGCGCGAGATCGACGAAACGGCCTACATCGATGGTTATTCCTTTCCGCGCTTTTTTCTCACCATCTTCCTGCCGTTGATCAAGGCGGGCGTGGGTGTGGCGGCGTTCTTCTGTTTCATGTTCAGCTGGGTGGAGCTTTTGCTGGCGCGCACGTTGACCAGCGTGAATGCCAAGCCCATCGTGGCGACCATGACGCGCACGGTTAGCGCATCGGGTATGGACTGGGCCACGCTGGCGGCCGCGGGCGTGCTGACCATCGTGCCGGGCGCCATCGTCATCTGGTTCGTGCGGCACTACATCGCGAAGGGTTTCGCGATGGGGCGGGTGTGACATTTTCATGGGACAGGCCTTCGGCGCCGTCTCGAACTAATCAAGGGGAATTTCCATGTTTGAGTGGATGGCCTGGACTACGCCAGTAGCTGTTTTCTTTGTCTGCATCGTGCTCATGCTGATTGGCATGACGGTGTGGGAAATCAAGTCTCCCACGGTGCTGCGCAAGGGCTTCCTGCCTATCGAGACAACGCGCGGCGACCGGCTTTTTGTGGGGTTGCTGACCGCGGCTTTCATCAATCTGGCCTGGGTGGGGCTGGGTGAAAACATGGTGCAGTGGTTTTCGCTGGAGACCGCTCCGTCGGTATGGATCAGCCTGGTGCTGTCAATGATGGCGCTGGCCTTTGTGATGCGCAAAGCCTGAGGTGGCGGACTGCGTTCGCGTCGTCTGAGTTTTCGAGAAAACCGGCCCGTTCCTCCCCCGCGGCCGGGGTTCATTTGTAAAAGGGGAGGCCCAATGAGGAGACAAGTGATGAAGGTTCAACTGAAGGCAATCGCATTTGCCGCAGCCGCACTGGCCCTGGGCCAGGCCGCCTGGGCCGGGGAGGCAGAGGCCAAGAAATGGATCGACAGCGAGTTCCAGCCGTCCACGCTGAGTAAAGATCAGCAGATGGTGGAAATGAAATGGTTTATTGACGCTGCCAAAAAACTGCAGGGCAAGGGCGTCAAGGAAATTTCTGTGGTGTCGGAAACCATCACCACACACGAATATGAATCCAAGACCCTTGCCAAGGCGTTCGAGGAAATCACCGGGATCAAGGTCAAGCACGATCTGATCCAGGAAGGTGATGTGGTCGAGAAGCTGCAGACCTCCATGCAGTCCGGCAAATCCATCTACGACGGCTGGATCTCGGATTCCGACTTGATCGGAACCCACTACCGTTATGGCAAGGTGATGAGCCTGACGGAATATATGGCCGGTACGGGTAAAGAGTTCACCAACCCGGGCATTGACCTCAAGGATTACATCGGCACCAAGTTCACCACTGGCCCGGATGGCCAGCTCTACCAGTTGCCTGACCAGCAGTTCGCCAACCTGTACTGGTTCCGCGCCGATCTCTTTGACCGCAAGGATCTGAAAGACAAGTTCAAGGCCAAGTACGGCTACGACCTGGGCGTGCCGCTCAACTGGAGCGCCTACGAGGATATTGCGGAATTCTTCACGAACGATGTGAAGAACATCGATGGCAAGCAGATCTATGGCCACATGGATTACGGCAAGAAGGACCCTTCCCTGGGTTGGCGCTTTACCGACGCTTGGTTGTCGATGGCGGGCACGGCGGATATCGGCGCCCCCAATGGCTTGCCGATCGACGAGTGGGGTATCCGCGTGGCCGACGACAAGTGCACGCCCGTGGGTGCCAGCGTGGCCCGTGGCGGTGCTACCAACTCGCCAGCGGCTGTCTACGCGCTGACCAAGTATGTGGACTGGATGAAGAAGTACGCGCCCAAGGAAGCGACGGGCATGACCTTTGGTGAAGCCGGTCCTGTGCCTGCGCAAGGGCAGATCGCCCAGCAGATCTTCTGGTACACCGCATTCACGGCCGATATGACCAAGCCTGGCCTGCCTGTGATGAACGCTGACGGCACGCCGAAGTGGCGCATGGCGCCCGGACCGAATGGTCCGTACTGGAAGCAGGGCATGCAAAACGGATATCAGGACGTGGGTTCATGGACCTTCTTCAAGAATCATGATGCGAACAAGACGGCTGCGGCCTGGTTGTACGCGCAGTTCGTGACGGCAAAAACTACTTCGCTGAAAAAGACGATGGTTGGCCTGACGCCCATTCGCGAGAGCGACATCCAGTCCAAGGCGATGACTGACTTGGCACCAAAGCTGGGGGGGTTGGTCGAGTTCTATCGCAGCCCGGCCCGTGTGGCATGGTCGCCCACCGGTACCAATGTGCCTGATTACCCCAAGCTGGCTCAGTTGTGGTGGAAGAACGTGGCCCAGGCCGTGACGGGTGAAAAAACCCCGCAGAAAGCCATGGACACCCTGGCAGACGAGATGGACCAAGTGATGGCACGGTTGGAGCGCGCAGGTATGGAGCGGTGCGCCCCCAAACTCAATCCCAAGAGCGATCCGGCCAAATGGCTGAGCGACCAGCACGCGCCCTGGAAGGCGCTGGCCAACGAAAAGCCCAAGGGTGAAACCATTGCCTATGGCAAGCTGCTGCAGGCATGGAAGGAAGGCAAGGTGCGCTGAGCGCGTTGTCTCGTCGGCAATTCCATGACCGTGTGGTCTGGAATTGCCTCCCCCGCTTCTTCGTGGAGCGGGGGACTTGAAGTATTACCGATTGATATCGATGCGCATGGATGCAATTCCACCATGACCACAGCACATAAACCCTTGCCGACCCCTCGCGCCGAACTGATAGGGCGCCTCGGAGAGTCGCGCACTTACGATCTGGTCATTATTGGTGGAGGCGCCACGGGTTTGGGTGTTGCGCTGGACGCCGCAGTACGGGGCTTCAGTGTGGCCCTGGTCGAGTCACACGATTTTGCCAAGGGTACGTCATCGCGGGCCACCAAATTGGTGCATGGCGGTGTGCGCTATCTGGCGCAAGGGAATATCGCATTGGTGCGCGAGGCCTTACATGAGCGCACCACTCTACTAAAGAATGCGCCGCACCTGGCGCAGCCGCTGGCGTTCGTCATGCCCTCCTACCACTGCTGGGAGGCGCCCTTCTATGGCGTGGGGCTGAAGATGTATGACGCCCTCGCAGGCAAATCGGGCTTAGGTCCGACTGAATTTCTGGGTGCGGGACGCACCTTGCAGTGCTTGCCGACTGTACGAGCGCAAGGACTCAAGGGCGGCGTCAAGTATTGGGATGGCCAGTTTGATGATGCGCGTTTGGCCTTGGCGCTGGCCCGCACGGCGGCCCTTCACGGCGCGCTGTTGGTGAACTACTGTGCTGCACGCGAGTTGCTGCATGAAAATGGCCGTGTCAGCGGCGTGGCGTGCGAAGACACCGAGACCGGAGTCCTCCACACTCTGCGCGCGCGTTGTATCGTCAATGCGACAGGCGTCTGGGTGGATGCCCTGCGCCAGCAGGATGGCGAGGCTACGGGCCGCCCTGTCAAGCCGATCGTGGCACCCAGTCAGGGCGTGCACGTGGTGGTGGATCGGGAATTCCTCGCATCTGATCACGCGCTGATGGTGCCCAAGACCGCAGATGGACGGGTGTTGTTTGCTGTTCCATGGTTGGGCAAGGTCATCCTGGGCACCACAGACAGCCCGCGCCACGACCTGGAACGCGAGCCGGAGCCTTTTCCGGAGGAGATGGCGTTTATTCTCCAGGAATCCGCACGGTATCTGCGCAAGGCACCCACGCCAGAAGACATTCGTAGCATCTGGGTGGGACTGCGGCCCTTGGTTAAGCCGCAGGACGAAGGTGGCAACGATACCAAGAGCCTGAGCCGTGAACACACGGTGCTGGCCAGCCGCAGTGGCCTGGTCACTGTGACCGGTGGCAAGTGGACCACCTATCGGGCCATGGCCGAAGACGTGCTGCAGAAATGCTTTTCCTGCGGTTTGCTGGAAAGTCGGCCCGCCGGAGTGACCACGCACTTGTCGCTTGTGGGTTCGCCCAGCGAACCCGTGCAGCATCGTATGTGCGATGCGCAGGGTTGGCACTCCTACGGGGCTGATGCCAATTTCGCGCGCCAGTTGCCGGGGGCGGAGCGTGATCTGGGCGAGGGTGTGACCGAAGCCATGGTGCGGTTTGCGGCACGGTATGAATATGCCCGCACGGTGGAAGACGTTCTTGCACGCCGGTGGCGCGTCCTCTTTCTGAATGCGCGGCGAGCCGCAGCAATGGCTTCTGATGTCGCAGAAATTTTGAAGCAGGAAACAGGGGGCGATCCGCAGCAGGCGGCCTTCATCTCCCTGGCGGACCAGTACCTTCGCGTGCCCCGCTAGACAAGATTGTCAAAAAGCGCTTGACGGGCCTGTAATCTTTTGCGAGAATCACAGGCTTCGCTAAGAAATCAGCGAAATTCTGCCCAGGAAAGCCCTGCAAATGGTTTGCAAGGTGGACGACGGGCCCAAGACTGACTGGTTGCTAAGTGCTATCCGAGAATCTCGGGCGGTGCGTACTTCTGGTGCAAGTTGGGAATAATGAAATGATCCAGACAGAAACTCGGTTAGACGTTGCCGACAATACCGGCGCGAAGTCCGTCCTGTGCATTAAGGTGCTGGGTGGGTCCAAGCGTCGCTATGCCAGTGTGGGCGATATTATCAAGGTAAGCGTCAAAGAGGCTGCGCCTCGTGGTCGCGTCAAAAAAGGCGAGATTTACAGTGCTGTGGTGGTTCGTACCGCCAAGGGCATTCGCCGTGGCGATGGCTCGCTTGTGAAATTCGATGGCAACGCTGCGGTGTTGCTCAATGCAAAGCTGGAGCCCATTGGCACCCGCATCTTTGGACCCGTGACGCGTGAACTGCGCAACGAAAAGTTCATGAAGATCGTGTCCCTGGCTCCAGAAGTTCTCTAAGGACAGTGCGATGAACAAGATTCGCAAGGGCGACGATATCGTCGTGCTCACGGGGCGCGATAAGGGTAAGCGCGGCACAGTGTCGCTGCGCAAGGATGACTCGCATGTGGTCATCGATGGCATCAATCTCGTCAAGAAGCATGTCAAGCCGAACCCCATGAAGGGTACGACGGGCGGCATCGTCGAGAAAGCCATGCCGATTCACCAATCCAATGTGGCGATCTATAACGCCGCTACGGGCAAGGCTGACCGCGTCGGCATCAAGGTGCAAGCGGATGGTTCGCGTGTTCGCGTATATAAATCCAGCGGCGCTGAAATCAAGACGGCCTAAGGGGTAAAGAATGGCACGACTCCAAAAACACTACCGCGAAAAAGTTGCTCCTGAACTCATGAAGCAGTTCGGGTACACGTCGCCAATGCAGGTTCCTCGTCTCAGCAAGATCACGCTTAACATGGGCGTGAGTGAGGCTGTGGCCGACAAAAAGGTCATGGATCACGCTGTTTCCGATCTGTCCAAGATTGCGGGCCAGAAACCCGTGGTCACCAAGGCTAAGAAAGCTATCGCTGGATTCAAGATTCGCGAAGAGCAGGCCATTGGCTGCATGGTGACTCTGCGTGGCGTTCAGATGTATGAGTTTCTCGATCGTTTCGTCACCGTGGCTCTGCCGCGTGTACGGGACTTCCGGGGTATCTCTGGTCGCTCTTTTGATGGCCGTGGCAACTACAACATCGGCGTCAAGGAACAGATCATTTTCCCTGAGGTCGAGTACGACAAGATTGACGCACTGCGGGGCCTCAATATCAGCATCACCACGACGGCAACGACTGATGAAGAGTGCAAGGCACTGCTCACGGGTTTCCGTTTTCCGTTCAAGAACTGAGGCGGCGTATGGCTAAAGTAGCATTGATCCAGCGCGAACTCAAGCGCGAAAAACTGGCAGCCAAGTATGCAGCGAAATACGCTGAACTCAAGGCCGCCGCAACCGACGTCAAGCGCAGCGATGAAGAGCGTGAAGCAGCCCGTTTGGGTTTGCAAAAGCTGCCGCGCAACGCCAATCCGACGCGCCAGCGCAATCGTTGTGCAATCACGGGTCGTCCCCGTGGCACCTTCCGTCAGTTCGGTCTGGCCCGCGCCAAGATTCGCGAGCTGGCCTTCGCTGGCGACATCCCAGGTGTCACCAAGGCCAGCTGGTAAGCAGGCAGGAGAGATACAACATGAGCATGAGTGATCCTATCGCTGACTTGCTGACTCGCATCCGCAATGCCCAAATGGTTTCTAAGGCTACCGTGGTGGTGCCGTCTTCCAAAGTGAAGACTGCTATCGTCCAGGTGCTGAAAGACGAAGGGTATATTGACGGGTTCCAAGTCAAGACCGACAGCGGCAAGTCTGAAATTGAAATTGTCCTGAAGTACCACGCTGGACGCCCGGTAATCGAGCGTATCGAGCGCGTGAGCCGTCCAGGCTTGCGTGTGTACAAGGGT
>JAUYGP010000425.1 GCA_030690515.1 Giesbergeria sp. | reverse complement strand
AACGTCAACAAGAGCGCCGTAGACAGACCCAAAAACCGCAAGTTTCTGGGCTTCACCGTCAGCCGAAATGGAGCCAGGATCAAGGTGGCCGACAAGGCCATTGAGAAACTCAAGGACACAGCTGGGCGTCGTCCACCCCTTCGAGCCAAGCCCGCACGGCACCATGCGGACGCTGTTTGCGCAGCTCCGACACCACGTTCGTGTCCAGCAGGTAGGCCGTTGTCACAGCAGCGCCTCGGCCTTGCGGCGCTTGGCGGCTCCACGTGCGGGGACGATCAGGTCGGTGCGGGCCTGGTCGGACAGCAGCAGTTGCTTGAGCGACGGGCGCGCAGCCGACTGCAAGCGCCGCCACTCGGCCACGGGAACCAGCACAGCCGCCTCAGTGCCGCGCCGGGTCACCATTTGCGGCCCCTGCGTAAGGCAGGCATCCAGAAACTCGCTGAACCGTGCTTTTGCATCCTGAACGGGCCATGTGTGCATAGCAAACTCCAAACAAACCAGTTAGATGACTAGTTTGTTCGTATTTTCCAACTCTGTCAAAAAGCTGAACGAAAAAGCGTTTGTGCGGCAACAGCACAAACGCTTTTATTTTGATAGCTATCAGCGCTTACTCCATAAGCGTTAGAGCCATTTTTTCCTGGAAGTTTCCCGCTCCCCTTGTGGGAGAGGGAGACAGGCCCCAGGGCCTCACGCGGGTGCCGACGTCCGGATCAGGTGATCAAACGCACTGAGCGCGGCGGTGGCACCCGCGCCTGCGGCAATCACGATCTGCTTGTAGGGCACCGTGGTGCAGTCCCCCGCAGCCAGCACGCCGGGCACGTTGGTGCGGCCGTGGGCATCGATCACGATTTCGCCAAACTTCGACAGTTCGACCGTGCCCTTAAGCCAGTCGGTGTTGGGCAGCAGGCCGATCTGCACGAAGATGCCTTCCAGCGCGATCTGCCGCACTTCATTGTTCGTACGGTCCTTGTAGGTGATGCCGTTGACTTTATGACCGTCGCCGTTCACCTCGGTGGTCTGGGCATTCAGGATGATGTCGACGTTGGGCAGGCTTTTGAGCTTGCGCTGCAGCACGGCGTCGGCCTTGAGCTCGGGGGCAAATTCGAGCACGGTGACATGCGCCACCACACCGGCCAGGTCAATGGCGGCCTCTATCCCTGAGTTGCCGCCGCCAATCACCGCCACGCGCTTGCCTTTGAACAGCGGGCCGTCGCAGTGCGGGCAGTAGGTTACGCCCTTGGTGCGGTACTGGTCCTCGCCGGGCACGTTCATGTTGCGCCAGCGCGCGCCGGTAGACAGGATCACGGTGCGGCTGCGCAGCGTGGCGCCGCTTTCCAGCTGCACTTCGATCAGGCCGCCTTCGGTGGTGGCGGGCGTCAGTTGCCTGGCCGTTTGCAGGTTCATGATGTCGACCTCGTAGTCGCGCACATGGCGCTCCAGCGCGGCGGCAAACTGCGGGCCTTCGGTTTTCTGGATGGAGATGTAGTTTTCGATGTCCACGGTGTCGAGCACCTGGCCGCCAAAGCGCTCAGCGGCCACGCCGGTGCGGATGCCCTTGCGCGCGGCGTACACGGCAGCGGCGGCGCCCGCGGGGCCACCGCCGACAATGAGCACGTCAAACGCTTCTTTGGCGTTG